>NZ_JANPML010000189.1:0-2816 GCF_031422795.1 Sandarakinorhabdus sp. | reverse complement strand
GGAAAGGGCAATGCGGCGGCGGCCTGGCGGTGGCCAGCGTTGATCTCGACGCGCGTGATGGGAACCGCGCCCAAAGCCCGCGCGTCCACGCCCAGCCCAGCCAGCGCCTTGACCGCCTCGCCGCTGAGGAACTCGCCGCAGATCTTGTCGTGGGCGTACGCTTCGCGTTCCAGCAGCAGGGGGGGCAGGCCAGCGCGGGCAAGGTCGATCGCAGCAGCAGCGCCGGCCAGGCCGCCACCAACAATCAGTGGCGGCGTCACTTGGGACATGACTCGACGGTCCAGCGGAAGGGAAAATGCGGGCGCAGTTCGGCCTGAACGCCGGCTTGGGCCAACAAACGCTGCCAGTCTTCGCGGGTAAAGGCGCGCCGCACGGAAAGCGCGCCATCGTGCGCGACGATGGGGTGCCAGCGACAGACAAAAGCCAGGAGCCGAAAGCCCGCCCACGCTGCCCAGTGCCGGCGCAGATCGTTGATCATCCAGCCCACCCGCGCCGTCCGTTCCATCCACTGGATGAAGGCGATCAGTTCGGCATCGCTCATGTGATGGGCGACCAGCGAGGAAATGATGAAATCGGGCTGCACCTCCAGCGCCTCGGCGCGGCCAGTGCGAAAGCTGATGCCCGGATCGCGCGTGCTGGCGGCGGCGGCCACCGGGGCGGAACGCGGGTTGAGATCGATGCCGATCAGTTCGGCGCGCAGGCCAGCGCCGCGCGCCCAGCGGGCGATGGCGCGCAGCATGTCGCCGTGGCCGTAGCCAACATCGAGCAGGGTGAAGCCAACCCGGCTCGGCGCCTGCCGTTTGAGCCAGGCCAAGGTGGGCCAGCGCGCCAGCGTGAGCGTGTTGACACGGGCCAGATCGGCAACCACGGCGGCATAGGTGGCGGCGTCGAGGCCATCATCGTCCATGATTTCCGGCAGATCGGCCCGCGCCGAAAAATCCAGCGGCGCGTGCGGCCAATCGGCAGGAACTGCGCTCATCCACCCACCGTTTCAAAGCGGAAGCTTTCGGCCGCCAGCCCCGGCCCGAAGGCGACGCCAAAGCCGGGAACACCGCGTGGCACGCTGGTACCGATGCCGGCCATGATGCGCTGCAGCACAAACATGATGGTGGCGCTGCTCATGTTGCCGCAATCGCGCAGCACATCGCGGGACCAGTTGAGCGCGCCCTGCCCGATGCCCAGACCGGTTTCGACCGCGTCAAGAATTGCGCGGCCGCCGCCGTGCACGGCCCACACGCCGTAATCATCGGGGCTGCGGCCATGGAGCAGATCCGCACCGGCCGGGCCGGCCAGCGCCTGTTGCAGGATGGCCGGCACGCGGCCCGACAGCACCATGTCGAACCCCTGATCGCCCACACCCCAGGTGATGGCATCGGCAGAATCGGCGATGGTGGCAGCGCGGAAATCGGTGAGCGCGATGCCCACGGCATCGGCGGTAACCAGCGCGGCGGCACAGCCATCGCCGAACAGCAGCATGGCCAGCAGCGATTCCAGCTGGCCGGTTTCCTGGAAATGCAGGCTGCACAGCTCCAGATTCACCACCAGCACCCGCGCCGACGGGTCGGAGCGGACGAAATGATGCGCCAGCCGCAGCGAATTGACCGCTGCATAACAGCCCATGAAGCCAACGTGCGTGCGCTCCACGCCGGGGTTCAGGCCGAGGCGCTGCACCAGGATCTGATCAATGCCAGGCGCCGTCATGCCGGTGCAACTGGCCACCACAAGATGGGTGATGCCCTGCAGTTCCACAGCCGATAGGCCCAGGCCTGCAATGGCCTGTTCGGCAAGGCCGGGCGCGGTGGCGGCAAAGCGCGCCATGCGCTTGGCAGTGGAGGGGAAAGCGCCGGGGCGATAGAAACCCTCGGCATCGGCGGTGAAACCGTCCGGGTCCTTCACCGGGGTGAAGAAACTCCAGCGGTGATCAATGGCGCTGCGGCCGACGAGGCGCTTGAAGATCAGTTGGTCGCGGCGATCCTTGATCAAGGCGCCGACAAAATCGACGAAGGCTTCGTGCACATCATTGGGCGGCAGCGCAGTGCCGATACGGTTGATGTGCGCGACGGCGGGGGCGGGCATCGCGGATAATCCTCTGGTTTGACGCGCTGACAGTGCGCCGGATGTGGGGGGCTTGCAACAGCCTGCGCTGCGGCCGATGGATGCGCCATGAACTCTGGCAGCTTCAGTGCAGTTCCCGGCATCAGCATTGGCCATGCCCATTGCGAGATGGCGCGCACCGGGGTGACGCTGATCATCCCCCATGAACCTGCCGTGATGGCGGTGGAGGTGCGCGGTGGCGGGCCGGGCACGCGCGAAACCGATGCGCTCAATCCCATCAATCTGGTTGAGCGCGCGCATGGACTGGCGCTGGCCGGCGGATCGGTGTTCGGGCTGGCGGCAGGCGACGAACTGGCCTTGCTGCTGTCCGCGGCCGGGCGCGGGCTGGCGATGGGCGACGGCCTGCCGCCGGTGCCGGTGGTGCCGGCGGCGATCCTGTTCGATCTCACCAACGGCGGCGACAAGGCGTGGGGTATGGACCCGCCCTATCGCAAACTGACGCGCGAGGCCTTTGCCGCGACCGGGCAGAACGATGGCCATGGCGCGATCGGGGCGGGCTTTGGCGCCCGCGCCGGCAGCCGGTCCGGCGGTATCGGCAGCGTTTCGCGGGTGCTGGGCGGTGGCCACATCGTCGGCGCCCTGATGGCGGCCAACAGTTTCGGCGAAATCTATGCCGATGCACCGCCCGGCGATGGCCCGGTGGTGATGCCCAAGTTGACCGGCCATCGCCGTTTCGGGCGGGAAAACACCATCATTGGCGC
>NZ_JANPML010000188.1:0-15741 GCF_031422795.1 Sandarakinorhabdus sp. | reverse complement strand
CATCAACGTGCGCCGTCGCCAAGCTGAGCAGGAAGCCAATGTGCTGAAGTTGGCGCAGGCGACGGCCGATCTGATGGGCACGCCGCAGCCGCAGGCCGCCGACATCGTGGCGCTGGCGGATTGGGTCGGCCCCGGTTACTCGCTGCCCACCCGCGAGATGGTGGAGGCGGTGCGGCTGCTGGCGGGACAAGAAGGCATTTTGCTCGACCCGGTTTACAGCGGCAAGGCGATGGCCGGGCTGATCGCGCTGGCACGGGCTGGCGCCTTCAAGGATGAGCGGGTGCTGTTCCTGCATACCGGCGGCTCGCCATCGCTGTCGGCCTTTGCCGGCGTGCTGCGCGATCCCGATTACAATTGATGCTACGCTATCGGACGATCGGCGTGATCGGCGGCATGGGGCCGGCGGCCACGGCTGATTTTCTCAGCCGGCTGGTGGCTGGCGTTGCCGCCGCCGACGACAGCGATCACCCGCGCGTGCTGGTGGATTCAAACCCGCACGTGCCCGACCGCAACGCGGCGGCGCTCACCGGTGCGGCATCGCCGGGCCCGGCGCTGGCCGCAATGGCGCAAGGGTTGGTGGCGCAGGGAGCCGAGGTGCTGGCCATGCCGTGCAACGCCGCCCACGGCTGGGCCGATGCCATCACCGCCGCCCCGTTCATCTCGATGATCGATGCGGCTGTGGCCGAAGCCATGGCGCATGGCCCACGCTGCATCGGCGTGCTGGGCGTTGGCGCGACGCTGGCGCTTGATCTTTATGGCCGGGCCAGCCCGGTGCCGGTGCTGAATGGCGATTTGGCCATCGTGCAGCCAGCCGTGAATGCCATCAAGGCCGGTGACCGCAGCGATGCAGTGCGCGGCGCACTGGCCGGCGAGGCCGCGCGGCTGGCGGCGGCCGGGGCCGATGTGGTGATTGCCGCCTGCACCGAAGTGCCGTTGCTGCTGTCACAGGCCGATGTGGCGATGCCGCTGATCGATTCCACCGCTGCCCTGGCCCGCGCCACATTGGCGGCCGCGCGTTTGCCCGATAGGGTGCAGCCATGAGCCAGATTACCGCCGCCGTGCTGTCCACCATGGGCGCATCACAGCCATATGCCGTCAGCCAGCCAATCAGCCTGAAGCCGCTCGATCTGGCGCCGCCGGGGCCGGGCGAACTGCTGGTGCGCATCGAAGCGGCTGGCCTGTGCCATTCCGACCTTTCGGTGGTGAACGCTGATCGCCCGCGTCCGCTGCCGATGGCGCTGGGCCACGAAGCCGTGGCGCGCGTCGAAGCCGCCGGGCCCGGCGCGCGGTTGCGGCCCGGTGCCCGCGTGGTGATGGCCTTCCTGCCGGCCTGCGGCCATTGCGAAGCCTGCCACCGCGGCGAGCCCTGGCTGTGCAGCAACGGTGCGGCAGCCAACGGCAAGGGCGAATTGTTGGGCGGCGGGTTCCGCTTGTCGGATTGCGGGCACCCTGTGCACCACCATCTCGGGCTGTCGGCCTTTGCCACGCACGCCGTGATCGATGAACGCAGCTGCGTTGTGATCGATGATGATATCCCGGCCGAGATCGCGGCGCTGTTCGGCTGCGCGGTGCTGACCGGCGTTGGCGCGGTGTTCAATTCGGCCATCGTGCGCCCCGGCGAAAGCGTCGCTGTCTGGGGCCTCGGTGGTGTTGGCCTGGCTGCCCTGCTGGGCGCAGTGGCAGCCGGTGCAGAGCCGGTGATTGCCATCGATCCGGTGCCGGAAAAGCGCGCGCTGGCCCTCGAACTGGGCGCGCGCGCAGCCGTAGCGCCCGACGATGCCGCACAAGCCTTTGCCCAATATGGCGCGCCCCGCGTGGCCATCGAAAGCGTGGGCAGCGGCAATGTGCTGGCGCAGGCCTATCGCACGGCGGCGCGCGGCGGGCGCATCGTTACGGTGGGCCTGCCCAACCCGGCCGATCCGTTCACCATCCCCGCCGTCAGCCTGGTGGCCGAAGCCAAGACCATCATCGGCAGTTACATGGGTTCCGCCGTGCCGGCGCGCGACATCCCGCGCTATGTCGCCTTGTGGCGGGCCGGGCGCTTGCCGGTGGAACGGCTGCTCACCTGCGTGCGGCCGATGAGCGAGATCAACGACGCGCTTGATGCGTTGGCCAGCGGGCAGGCCATTCGCCAGATCCTGATCCCCTGATGCCCCAAATGCTGGGCCTGTGGGCGGCCATCGGCGGCGGGCTTGGCCTGCTGCTGGGCAGCTTCATCGCCGTGCTGACGTCGCGTTGGCCAAAAGGTGAAACCCTGCTGGGCCGGTCGCGCTGTGATGGCTGTGGCCACACGCTGGGCGCGGCGGAACTGGTGCCGCTGCTCTCTCATCTGCTGCAGCGTGGGCGCTGCCGGCACTGCAGCGCTGCGATTGCCGTCCGACACTGGCAGATCGAACTGGTCGCCGCTGTGATCGGGGCGGGGCTGTTGTGGCGCACGCCGTCGCTGGAGGGGCTGGCACTGGCGTTGGCGGCGTGGTGGTTGCTGGCGCTGTTGATCCTGGATGCCGAACATCAGTGGCTGCCCGATGCGCTCACCTTGCCGTTCATTCCGTTTGCGCTGCTGCTGCCGGGGCTGCCCGTGGAACAGCGGCTGTGGGGCGCGGGGCTGGGCTTTTCCGGGTTGTGGCTGATCGGCTTCCTTTACCGGCGGCTACGCGGGCGTGACGGTCTGGGCGGCGGCGATCCCAAATTGCTTGCGGGGTTGGGGGCGCTGCTCGGCGGCTGGAGCCTGCCGTTCCTGATCACCGGTGCGGCTGGGCTGGGCCTGGCGCTGGCCGGCTGGGATCATATTCGCGGGCGGGATGTGACCGCTGCCACGCGGCTGCCGTTTGGTGCCCTGCTGGCCGGCGTGGCGCTGATAATGCTATGGCTGGGGCCGGTTTGGCTGGAGATGCTTCGATGAGAATTGCCGGCGCCCAGCGCGTGCCCGACAAACGGGTGGAGCTGTTCCAGCAGAAGAAATTCCTCAGCCCCGATGAATGCGCCGGCCTGATTGCGTTGATCGACACGCTGCGCCGGCCTTCCACCATCACCGATGCCTATGGGGCCAGCGATGATTTCCGCACCAGCGAGACGGCCGATCTGCCGGCCAGCAATCCGCTGGTGGCCAGCGTCTATCGCCGGCTGGCCGAACATGCCGGGCTTGATCTTGCGCATGCCGAAACGCTGCAGGGCCAGCGTTATGCCCCGGGCCAGCAGTTCAAGGCGCACACCGACTATTTCGAGCCGACCGGCCTGGATTTCTTCCCGCACACCGAAGATGGCGGCCAGCGTACCTGGACCTTGATGGTCTATCTCAACGAGCCCCAGGCCGGCGGCGCGACGCGCTTTGTCAATCTGAACAAGATGATCCAGCCGGAGACGGGCAAATTGCTGGCGTGGAACAACCGGCTGGCCGATGGCGGCGTCAACAGTTTCACCCTGCATGCCGGGATGCCGGTGCGGGCTGGCACCAAATATGTCGTCACCGCCTGGTTCCGCGATCGCCCGCGCCGATATCCGGCGGTGGTCTGACAGGAAAAAGCCGCCGGCACGCAGGGTGCCGACGGCAATTACGCAGTCACTAGGGTCATCAGAACTTGGCGGAAACGCTCGCCTGGAAGGTGCGGCCCAGCACATAGGTGTTGGTATCGATGCGGCTGGCATTGAGGCGCTGGAATTCCTGATAACGCGTGTTGGTCAGGTTGCGGCCTTCCAGCTTCACTTCCAGTTCGGTGCCGAGTAGCTTGAAGCCCTGGCGGACGACGACATCGAGACGCAGACCGGGCTTTTCGACCAGATCCGGCTGACCCGACGGGCCGCGGAAGGCGACGCGATTGCTGGCATAGTTCAACAGGATGGTCTGTTCCGACAGACCTTCATCATCCTGGAAGCCGAACGACAGGTTGGCGACATGATCGGACTGGCCGGTGAGCGGCAGGCCGTTCTTGAAGATGTCGGTCGCCGGCACTACCGCACCCGACAGCGGGAAGCGGGTGGTATCACCGGCCTTCACGCGCAGCTTGCTGTCGGTGAAGGTGTAGTTGGCCGAGACGAAGAAGCGACGGGTGGCAAAGAAGTCACCCCAGCCCGACAGGTCGAAATATTTCTGGGCTTCGATTTCGGCGCCATACAGGCGGGCGTTCGGCACGTTGGCGAACGTCGTCTGGAAGGTGCCGCCCTGCACGAAGGCGATGGCGTCGATCGGATTGTCGATATCCTTGAAGAAGCCGCCGATGGCCAGGCGTTCATCCTTGCCGAAATACCATTCATAACGGGCTTCGATGTTGATCAGTTCCGAGTTGCTGAGGAACTGGTTGCCGAAGCTGAGACGATCGCTTTCGGTGTCGAAATAAGGCTGCGGCGCCAGTTCGCGGAACTGCGGACGCGCGATGGTCTTGGATGCGGCAAAGCGCAGCTGCATGTCTTCAGCGAAGTTCCAGGTGACGGTCAGCGCCGGCAGCCAGTAATCTTCGTTGATGTTGGTCGGCGTGTTGAAGGCCGAACCGGGGTTGGCGTTGAACACATCGATCGGCGTCACGTTCTGACGGCCGTCTTCGTAACGCACGCCGGCCACCACCTGCACACCATCGGTCGGTTCGATTTCAATCTGGCCATAGCCAGCATGCACCGTCAGGCCCGCGTCATAGCGCGGCGCCACGGTGGAGATGGTGTTGAGGATGATGCCGTAGGTATAGACGTTGAAATCCGACAGCAGGAAATCCGGGCGCTGCTGCGATACGGTGCCGGGCAGGGCGGCGTTGGTCTGATAGCGATAATCGAAACGCTCCGACACGCGGTCGGCCTTGCTGTAGGCGTAACCGGCGGTCAGCTTGATCGGGAACGGGCCATTGCGGAACTTGTAACCCAGATCGAGGCCGCCGCCATAAACGTCTTCGTTCAGGCGGCTGAAGGCGACCAGGCTGGATTGGCCCGGCGAACGCAGATCGTTCACATAATCGTTGAACTGCGCCGAGAAGGCATAATTGTTGAAACGCTCATACGGCGCCAGACGCTTCGAATTGGCGTAGGTGCCGCGCAGATCCACGGTCAGATCATCGAACTTGAATTCACCAACGAACTGCGTGTCGATCAACTGCCGGCGGAATTGCGCCGTGGCGTTGCGTTGCAGCAGCACATCGCGGCCGACGTTGATGTCATCGGTGCCGGCCTGGATGCGGGCTTCCTTGATGGTGTCGTTCACATAGACGTTGGCGAAACGGATCTTGTGGTCGCCAAATTCGGCGCCAATGCTGAACAAACCGTTGACCACGCTGCGGAATTCGGTCGCGGCGAAGTTGAAATCCTGATCCGGGTTGAGCCCCAGTTCACCGTTGGCGCCAACAGCGGCACCGCCGGACAGCTGCTGCTTACCGGCCTTGGTCTGCCAATCGTTGGACAGGCCGGCGGCAAACACGAAGCCGATGCGCGCGTCACCCACATCCCAGGCGCGGCCGCCCGACATGTTGCCGCTCCAGTTCACCGGAATATTGTCGTTGCTGAAGATCACGTTGGTCGGCGCGTTGGTCAGCGTCGCGGTGATGTCCTGCAGTTGGCGCAGCGAATAATTGCCGCCCACGGCCAGTGCCGTGCCGGCGTTCTGGCTGGCCTGAATGCCGGTGGGCAGACGGCGGGTGCCGTCGTCATAGCCGGTCCAATCGGTGCGGCCGCCGGAATAGACATAGCCAAGTTGGCCGGTGGTGGCGGTGTTGGCACCGATGCTGCCGCCAATCGTGAAAAAGGCTTCCTTGGGCACGGCACGGGTGGTCAGGTTGATGACACCGCCGCCGAATTCACCGGGGAAATTGACCGAATAGCTTTTCTGGACAACCGACGAGGCCAGCACCGAGGTCGGGAACAGATCAAGCGGCACCACGCGGCGCAGCGGATCCGGCGACGGGATCGGCAGACCGTTGAGCAGCGCCAGTGAGTAGCGTTCGCCAAGCCCGCGGACATAGACATAGCGGCCGCCAACGACGCTCAGGCCGGTCACGCGCTTGAGGGCACCAGCGATGTCGCCTTCACCCGAACGCGCGATATCGGCCTGGCTCAGCACCGAGACGACTTCGCGGCTGAGCCGCACCGTATTGGGGATGCGCTTGCCGATGACGACGATTTCGCTGCCACCGCCACCCGGGATCGAAATGTCGACCGGCTCTTCTTCCGGCGGCGCTTCGGCGGCCGGAGCCGGCTCGGGGGCGGGCGGCGGGGCGGTTTGAGCCCAGCCAGGTGCAGCAAACGCCACCATCATGGAGGTCGAAAGCAGGAAAGGCAGCGGTTTTTTCATCTTGATGTCCCCGGTCGAGGTGCGGCGGCCGGCAGCGGCGATATTCGCGCTGCCGGCCCCGGCGCTAACTGGATCGGCGCTTACTGGATCGGCGAGGGCGCTGCGGTGCAGGCGGTGGCGCCCGTGCCAACGCCGCAGGTCCAGCCGGTGTACCAGGTGTCGGCGGCATTGCGGAACGCACCGACGAAGGTGGTTTCATCGAAGAAGGTGCCGGTGCCGGTGAAGGCCGTGCGCGGGTTGGTCGCGACCGCGGCCGTTTCAAAAGTGCCCGGCAGGAAGATGTTGGTCAGTGTCAGCACCACCGGCGGCAGCAAATTGTTGTTGCCAGTGATGACAGGCGTGATGCTGGCCAACGGCACGTCGCTTTCGTCGCGGGCAGCGCCCGAGCAACCGAAAATCACCGAACGGAAGATCGGCGCGCCGGCTTCGTCGATGGCGGGATCGGCAGCGGCCACCGTTTGCGCGCCATCGATGTCGAGGCACAGGCCGGTGGCGGTGGTGTTCTGGATGATGCCGTTCACCAGGCCGTAATCGGTGCCGCCGCGCAGCAGCACGGTATCAGGCGTGCGGTTGCCGATGAAGGTGAAATTGGCGATGCGCGGGTTGGAACGCGGCGTGCGGGTTTCGCCGCCGGCGGTATCGGCTTCGATCACACGGTCACCGCCGTTGGTGCGCTGCACCACCAACACATACTGGAGCAGGCCCTTGAAGCCCAGATCGGTGTCGATGGAATCGTCGTCGGCGCCGGTGATGACAAGGCGACGGTGATTGACGCGACCGCCGAACCATTCGATGCCGTCGTCGGAGCTGTTGTGAACCTGGATGAAGTTGGCGGTGGTGCCGCTGCCGACGCCGCCGAAGGTGATCCCGTTCAGCTCGTTGCCGGGGCTGACTTCAAAGCCCGGATAACGCACCTGGACATAGGCCAGACGGCCCGAGTTGTCTGCCGGGCTGCCGCCGCCGTAGAAGGCGCCGGTAAGGCCTTCGACCGCCGACTGGCAGTTGACGGTGCCCGGCGTCGCGCCGGCACCAACGCAGGTGTGGATCGGCGCGCGGCCCAGCAGCACGATGCCGCCCCACTGACCGATCGAGCTGTCGTTCACGCCGCCTTCCATGTTGGAACGGCTGGTGAAGACGATCGGGCGGGTGGCGGTGCCTTCAGCGAAAATCTGCGAGCCACGGTTGATCACCAGCGCATCAGCGCCCGACGAACCGAACACGACCACGCCCGGATCGACGGTGAGGATGCCCTGCACGCCGCCAGCGGCCGGCGCGCCCGGATCAGCGCCCAGATCGACGCCGACGTTGACGCGGCCCGACAGCGAATAAACCACGCCACGAATGTTGGCCAGCGTCAGGCCACCGGAGATCGTGCCGGAAATCTGGCAGTTGCGCAGATTGTTGATGACGCCAACGTTGGTGGTGCCGGCGGGGCAGCTATCGGCAGGGCCGGTCGGGGTTGGCGTCGGGGTCGGCGTGGGGGTTGGCGTCGGAGTCGGGGTCGGCGCTGGCACGATGGCGCCTTCGCCGGGCGAAGCAATGTTCTTGGCGCCATCACAGGCGGCAAGCGTCAGCGCCGAACCAATCATGAGAAGCGTGCGAAGGCGGATATTGTCTGAGCGGATCATGGGGTCACCCCTGTTGGCCGTGTGGTTTGAACAAAATGGGGCACGCTCTTTGGCCTGCGGCACGCCCACGATGAGCTGCCGTCTAGGCGCGATTCGTGGCAGTTGAGTTACGGCGAAGTTGCGATTTCGTGACATTGGGATTGCAGTTTAATGACGCCTGCAACCAGAAGGACTCAGCGTGATACCACCGCTTCACGCAGTTGATTGCCGCGGCGATAGCCGATCTGCAGGCGGCCATTGGTGGCCAGTTCCTGCGGCAGTTCCATGATCTTCTCTTCCGAAATCAGCTCGCTACCATTGGCCGAAACCAGCACATCGCCCGGCCTCAGCCCGGCTCGGGCAAGCGCCGGCAGGCTGGCCAGCGTGTCGAGCCGCCAGCCGGCGATGCGGCCGCCTTGCTTCACCGGGCTGAGCGCCAGTTGCCACGGCGTGGGGTCGCCGCCGGGCAGGGTGGGCGGCCCAGCTCTGCTTGGGGCGCTGGCAGGGGCGCTGTCGGCAAAGGCCAGCACCATTTCGCCGGCAGGGCCAGCCAGGATGGCGCGGCCAGGTTCCACCCGCAGCAGTTTGATGCCGCCGGGCATGACACGGCCGGGGCGGAGCAGATATTGCCGCCCCCCGGCCGCCACGATGGCCATGCCGCCATCCGGCCCGGCGCGCAGGCCGGCAAGTTTCAGATCGACAGGTGCAGCGGCGACCGGCGCTGGTGGTGGCGTTGGCGCCGGCGTTGGAACAGCGGCCAGCGTTGGGGTCGGCATCGGCTCGTCGCTGCGCAACACCCAGACCAGGCTGGCTGACAAGGCAAGGCCGCCGCCAATGGCCAGCGCCCATTCCCTTGGCGTGTTGGCGCGGCGAGCCGGCTTCACTGGGGGCAGCCGGCCAGGCCCGCCACCGGCAGCACGATGGCGCTGCCATCGGTTTCGGTGATGGTCAGGCTGCCGTCGCGCACCACGGCGCCGCCGGCGGTGGCAGGCAGGATGGTCAGCCGCACCTCGAAACTGCGCGTGGCCGAACGGAAGCGACTGATGGGGGCAAAGCCCATCACTTCGTCGCCCTCCCGTGCTTCAACCGGCAGATCGGTGGAGCGGCCATCGATGATGGCCCGCAACAGCGGCGGCGTGCGGTTCAGCATGCCGATGCGCTTGCCCGATCCGCGATCCCACAGGAACAGCGCGCATTGGCCGGATTCCAGCACTTGCTGCGGCAGCTCGCTGAAGGGTGGTGGCAGCGCGGGCTGCGCCGTAGCCAGTTGCAGCGCCAGAAGGACCGTGATGCTCATGCGCCGCCTGCTTCCTTGATCAATGTGTCCGCCTCGCTGCGGAAACCGGCAGCGACCAGCGCCGCGGCTTCGCCCGGACCGGCGCCGGCCACCACCAGTCGCGCTGTCCAGCGGCCGACGCTGCTCGACACGTCCAACCGCACCCGGCCATCGCTGCTGGCCAGCGGCAACAGCAACGCCGCGCCGTCGCAGCGTGGCGCGCCGGCCAGTTGGCGTTGCCCGGCCAGTGGCAGTGCCAGATCGGCTGTCACCTGCCCGCCGGCTGCCTCGCAGCGGCCAGCGCCATCCAGCGTCGCCATCACATCGGCAAGGTCGATGCCAGAAAGCGGCAGGCTCGGCATGGGGCTGCCGTTCAGCCGGCCCGTCAAACCCGATACGCCGCCGGCGGTGAAACTGCGCCAGATCTGCCCGTTCAGGGCACCCTGTGACTGCCAGTTCAGCCGGCCCTGCAGCAATGCGACCGGCTGCAAGGCCAGCCCGACATCGCCCAGCGGCATCTGGCCAAGCATCGCGCCGATCAGTTCAGCCTGCCACAGGCTGCCTGTCACCTCAGTGGCCGCCAGCGGCGGTGCCGGCAGCAGCAGCCGCGCCGGGGCCAGCGCCACCAGCCCGGCGATCAGACCAAGGCCCAAAGCAAATTCGCGCTTCCCAAACCCGCGCTTCATTGTGCGCTCCGCACCAGCAACCGCGCCTGCACCGACTGATCGGGATTGCGGGTCGCTTCCAGCTGTTCGATCACCAGCCCGTCGCGCTGTTCCAGCGCCGTGGCCCAGCCGATCAGCAGGCGACCGTTGATGGCGGCGATTTCCAGCACGGCCTGGCCCGGTCCCTGCGCTTCCAGTCGCGCCGGTTGCAGCCCGGCCTCGCCAAGGCGGCGGTTCAGCGTGTCGAGCACCGGGGCCGAACTGGCGGCCGGACGGGCCTTGATGGCGGCAGCCAGCGCCTCGCCCTGGGCCAGGCGCGTGGCAGCAGCGCCGGCCTCGGCGTTTGCCGCCGCGCGTGCTCCGGCAATCGGACGCAACAGCAGCAGCCACACCAGCAGCGCTGCCAGCAGCACCAGCATTAGGCCAAACAGCATGCGTTCGCGGTCGCTGCGCTGGGCCCACCACGGAGAGAAGATCGCCATCATCGTGCGCGCACCATCACGTCGCTGATACTGCCATCGGCGGTGGCGCGGGTGGCGCCAACCGAAGCCGTCAGCCCGAATTGTCCCAACGCACCGGCCAATGCCTGGGCTTCGCCGGCGCCGCCTGCAACGCCAGCCACCAGGCCGCCAGCCGGCGTATAGCCCAGGCTGGCCAGCCCGGCCCCCGGCCGCATGCCAATTGCCTGCACGACCGGACCGGCCAGAGCCGCCAACCCGCCGGCGGCACCGCGCTGGCGGGCTTGTGCCTGCAAGGCCACCAAGGCAGCGACGCCGTCGTCAGTGCCGCCATTAGTGCTGGGGGCCAAGGCGACCAGCTGCGCGTTGGCGGCGCTGGCGGCACTGCGGGCGCGCAACAAGGCGGCAAGGTCGCCGCCCAGCCACAAGCCAACGACGGCTGCCGCCAGCAGCGCCAGTCGTTTCAGTTGGCCGGCGTCGGGCCGCCAGCGCGTTTCGGGCGCATAATCGCCCACCAGCAGATCCAGCGGCAGCGTTTCGGGCAGGCTGGGCCGCACGGCCATGGTCGCATCGGTGCCGATCATGGCTGCGGCCAGTTCGGCCTCGGCGGCAAAGGCGGCGCTGGCGCTGCGGGCCAGCAGCCGCTCGCCGGCTTGTGCCACTGCCCAGCCGCTGGCCGGTGCTGGCAACAACAACGGATCGGGAATGAGCGACGCTGGTTTCCAGCCAGCCCGCGCTGCTTCGGCCAGCCACAGGGCCATGGCGTCGCGGGCGACCACCGCCACGGCGCGCGGGCCGCTGCCCGGTGCAACGGCGATATGGGGATCGGATTGCGCCAGACGGTCGGCCAGGGCCATACGTGCGGCCGCTGCGGCTTGTGCCGGGGCCAGATCGGGCAGGTCCAGCCAGTGCAGAGCCACTGCTTCGCCGGGAACGGCCAGCACCAGCGGCGTGGCGGCATCGGGCATGGGCCAGCCATCGCCCGCAGCAATCTGGCGCGCGCCGTCCAGCCGCTGCCAGCGCGGCGTGGGCGCCAGGGTGACCAGCAAGGTGGCTGGCATCATGTTTCGTCTCCCCAGCGGCGCAGGATCAACCGGGCCGGCGCCTTGCCGGCGTCGACTAGCCCGGTTTCGGCCAGTGTCACATCAGCCATTATCGTCGTCATGCGGAAGGCCACAAAGCGATCCCGCGTGTCAGGCTGGCGCAGCGCATCGGCGGCAATCTGCCGACCCGACAGGGCTGGATGCGCCCAGAAACTGCTGATGTCGCGCCAGCCGCCAGCCGGCCGCGCGGCGATGACATCGCGGGCACTGGCAAGCGGTACAGCGGCAATGGCGGCGATTTCCGGGGCGTCTTGCGCCACCAGGCTGTTGATGTTGGGGCGTGACAGTTCGGCTTCGGGCAGCGCGCACAGGTGCGGCGCGGCGCGGGCAAAAATCGCCGGCGTGACGCCCGCCACGGCCCGCCACTCGCTCACTTCAGCCAGCAGTGTGCCGGCGGTGCGATAGGGCGTGGCAGCGCGGGCATATGCTGGGTCTTCGGCGCCGCCCGAACCCGGTTGCTGATCGACATCCACCCAATCGGCGGTCGCTGCGGCGATGCGCTGGGCTTCGGCCTGCGGCACATCAAGCACTGTCAGCAGTCGCGCCAGTTGCTCGACACCCAGCGGGCGGGTGATGGTGCGACCCGGCGGCCCCACGGCGACGCCGTTCAGATTGAGGCAGTTGCCGCCGGGGGTCAGCGTCACTGTCGCGGTGCCGGCGGGCGTGGGCAGGGCAAAGGCACGCGCCGGCAATTGCGGGAGGGGCAACCGCGCCAGGATCATCGCCTCCCCGGCCAGCGCTGCGCCGCGTGCAACTTCCAGCCCGGCACGGGTGGCATCGAGATGGCGGGCCAGCCGCAGCCGGTCGAACAGGCTGGTGGACAGCGCCGCCAACACGCCAACCAGCACCAGCACATTGATCAGCGCGGCGCCCTGTTCGTGGCGCGGGATGGGCCGGTTCATGCCGCACCCCCGGGCGCCAGCGGCACGATCTGGCGCACACGGCCGAATTGCGGGCCATCAATGGTCAATTCAAGGGCGCGGGGCAGGGCGTTGGCCTCCCCGTTCCAGCCGTCTTGCCAGCCCAATTGCCCACCTTTTGCGGTGAGCACCCGCAGCCGCGCCGCCGTCACACCGCGCGCCAGCACACTGGCCTGTGTGGCGGCCGGGCCGTCAACCATCGCTGCCGAACGCCGCACCAGCATGTCGCCCTCGATCAGCCATTCCACCCGCTGCAGCGAAGCCCGCGGCTGGCCGCCGGGATTGGCCCAACCGCGCCGCACCAGTGTGAACAACACGCCGCCGTTGGCCGCAAAGGCCGGGTGCGGGCGGCCTTCGCCATCCCGCCACGGGCGCGGCGCGGCTTGCCCGGCATCAGCGGTGAGCAGTGCGCGCAGACGGGCAAGATCGCCGCTCGCCCACACCAGCGCCTGTGCCTGACTGCTGGCCTGCACGCTGCCGGCGAGCAGTGCGGTGCCCGCCGCCGCCATCAGGCCGAACAGGAACAGGCCGACAAGCAGTTCCATCAGGGTGAAGCCGGCCGCTCTCGGTCTGCTCTTCATTTGCCGCTCCACAGCAACTTGTCGGCGGCGATCACCTGGCCGCCGTCACCGATCACCTCGACACTGATCAACTGGGTGCCGGGATCGGGGCCGGGGCTGATCTGTCGCCGCCATGCCCAATCGCGGATGCCGGCGCGCTCGCGGCCCTGATCGGCGCTGGGCGGGGCGGCGGACAGCATCGCCTCCAGCGCCTGATTACGGGCAACAATGGCGGCATATTGGCGATCGGAAAGCGTGGCAGCACTGGCAAGGCTGACACCCTGCAGGCGAATGAGCGCGACCGCGGCCAGGCCAAAGATGGCCAGCGCCACCATCACCTCGATCAGGCTGAAACCGCCCTCAGCGCGCATTGACGCCTCCGGCTGCGTCGATGGTGACGCTGGCATTGGCGTCGCCGCTGCTCACCACGATCCGCGCCGGGGTGGCGAGGCCGGTGGCGTCAAAGCTGATCGGCCCGGCCGGTTCGCTGCTGACGTTCAATCCATCCGGCACGACCGGCTGGAAGGCGGTGTTCTGCCCGGTCAAAATCGCCATGTCGCGCGTCGCTGCCGCCTGCGCCGCCAGTTTGACGGCCGCGCTGCGCACCCGGTCGTCGGGGCCGGGCAGGGTGAGGACGAGCGCCGCACTAGTGATGCCGACAATGGCCATCACCACCACCAGTTCGACCAGTGTGAAGCCGCTTTCAGAGGTTCCAGTTGCCGATGTCATCGGCCTCCCCTCCTGGCCCGGTCAGGCCATCGGGGCCCATCGACCAGACGTCGAACGGGCCGTTTCGGCCAGGGCTGGCATATTGATAGGCATGGCCCCACGGATCATTGGGCAGCCGCTGCACATAGCCGCCGGGGCGATAGCGTTCCGGCTGGGCCATATCGGTGGGGGCCGCTTTCAGCGCGGCGATACCCTGTTGGCTGGTTGGGAACTGCATGGTGTCGGCCTTGTAGCTGGTCAGCGCGGTTTCCAGCGTGGCGATATCGGCGCGGGCGCGGGTGATGGCGGCCTTGTCCACATCGGGCAACACATTCAGCACCACCACCGTGGTGAGGATGCCGATGATGACGATCACCACCATCATCTCGATCAGGGTGAAGCCGTTCGGGGTGGGTCGGTTGCGGCGCGTCATGGGGAGGCCAGGCTTTCGAGTTGCAGGATGGGCAGCAGGATGGACAGTACGATCATCGCCACCGCCCCGCCCATGACAAGGATGATCGCCGGTTCCAGCAGGGCGAGCGCGGAGCGGGTGAGGGCATCATACTCGCGTTCCAGCGCTTCGGCGCCCTTTTCCAGCATCACGTCCAGCCTGCCCGCGCTTTCGCCGCCCGCTGCCATGGCGACGAGCAGCGGCGGCAGGATCGCGGCGCGTCGCATCGCGGCGGTCAGGCTGGCGCCTTCACTGATATCGTCGGCCATCTGCGCCACGCGGGCGCGGATCTCGCGGTTGCCGATGGTGGGCAAGGTGAGCTTGAGGCCATCAACCAGTGGCAGCCGGCTCGCCACCATCATCGCCAGCGTGCGCGCCAGCCGGGCGGCCTGCCAATCGCGCAACAAGCGGCCCACCACCGGCAGGCCCAGCAGCCAGGCATCGAAACGGCGGCGCAGCGCCTCGTCCTTGAGCGCGCGGTTGGCCAACAGGCTGCTGCCAGCGCCGAGCAGCAGCAGCACCCACCAGCCGGCGGCGAGCGCGTGGGAGAGCGCCATGACGATGCGGGTGAGCAGCGGCAAGGTCTGGCCGATGTCGGCAAATTGTTCGGCGATGCGCGGCACCACGAAGATCATCAGCGCCGCCACCGCCAGTGTGGCCACGGCGGCCAGCGCCGCCGGATAGGCCAGCGCCGCCTGAACGCGGCCCTTCATTTCGGCCTGGCGATCGAGCAATGCGGCCAGCCGTTCCAGCACCTGCGGCAGCGTGCCCGCGCCTTCGCCAGCGGCGACCATGGCGCGATACAACGGCGGAAAGCTGGCGCCTTCCAGGGCCATCGCGTCCGAAAGCCGGCGGCCTTCGATCACCGCGCCATGCACGTTGGTCAGCACGGCGCGGGCCTTGTCGCCTTCGGTCTGCTTGACGATGGTGCGCAGCGCTTCTTCCAGCGGTGTGACGCTGGCCAGCGTTGCCAACTGGCGGGTGAACAGGCCCAGTGCGTTGGGCTTCAGCCGGGCGCTGCCCACGGCCAGCGCCGGCGTTGTATCGGCGTCGCTGGCTGGTTCCAGCCTGGTGGCAAACAGCCGCTTGTCGAGCAGGTCGGCGCGGGCCGCTTCGCTGCTGGGCGCGTTGATGCGGCCGGCGCGCGGCTTGCCTTCGATGTCTAGCGCTTCGTAGCGAAACTCAGCCATCGGCTGGCTCCGGTTCGCCCAAGTCATTTTGGCCGCCCATCACCCGCAGCGCTTCGGCGGGCGTGGTGAGCCCGTCCACGACCGCCCGCGCCGCAATCGCCGGCAAACCGGGGCTGCCGGCGGCCGCAGCCAGATCGGCCGCTGTGGCGCCATCATTGATGCGCAGCGCCAGCGCGTCGGTCATGCGAATGATGTCATAAAGGCCCACCCGGCCCTGCCAGCCAGTGTGATTGCACGCCTCGCAGCCAGGTGCAGCCCACACCGGCGTGCCGGCCGCGATGCCCAGTGCCGCAGCGGTGCCGGCATCGGCCGGATGGGAAGTGCGGCATGCGGGGCAGAGCCGGCGCACCAGCCGCTGCGCCACCACGGCACGCAGCGTGGCAGCAAGCAGGAACGGTTCCACGCCGAAATCGCGCAGGCGGGTGATGGCGCTGGCGGCATCATTGGTGTGCAGCGACGACAGCACGAGATGGCCAGTGAGCGCGGCCTGCACGGCGATGCTGGCGGTTTCGGCGTCGCGGATTTCGCCGACCATCAC
>NZ_JANPML010000187.1:0-31808 GCF_031422795.1 Sandarakinorhabdus sp. | reverse complement strand
CGCCGCCGCTTTGACGCTGGCCGCGCCGGCTGCCCAGGCAGCCACGATTGTCGTCAATTTTGACAATCTCACCGCTGGTCAGCAGGTCGGCACGGTGAACGACCTGGTTTTCACCAACTTCGAGGTGGGGAACGGTTTCGGCGAGACGTCGGCTCCGAACTTTGCCTTCAACAGCGGCGCCCCTGCCGGCTTCGACTACGCGCCCGGCTTCACTTCGCTCAGCTTTAGCGCCGGAGCGTTCGCAGACTCGCAGGTGTCGGTTTTCAGCGGCCTCGGCGGCGCGGGCAGCCTGCTGGGCAGCGTGACGATCACCAGTGCGCTGGCCAACCCGAATGCATTCACACTGTGGACGGTGAGTTTTGCCGGTACGGGCCGCAGCGTTGCGGTCGGGTCGGCCCTGTCCAGTTTCGGCTGGGATGACGTGACGATCGGTACGGGCGCCGTGCCGGAACCAGCCAGCTGGGCGATGCTGATCGCCGGTTTTGGCCTGGTGGGCGCGGCTGCGCGCCGCCGCCGGGCAATCGCCGCCTGACACGCCGGCTACGGCCGATGTGCCTGAAAGTGGGGCGGTGCCGATCTGGTGCCGCCCCGTTTCGTTTCGGCCCCCTTCGTTGACACCTTGGGGTGGCGCACCTATCTGAACCGCATGACGGGCGGCCCTATCCGGGCGGCCTATTGGTTTGTGTCTGGAAAGTTGCCGAATGCTCGGGTTGAACAAGGTCGCGAAGGCGATTTTCGGATCGTCGAATGATCGCTATCTGAAATCGCTGCGGCCGATCGTGAAGCGCATTGGCGATCTGGAAGCCCAGATCAGCGCGCTCACCGATGAGCAATTGCAGGCGCAGACGCCCAAGCTGAAGGCCGAGCTTGAAGCCGGCAAGTCGCTTGATGATATCCTGCCCGAAGCCTTTGCCACCGTGCGCGAAGCATCAAAACGCGTTCTGGGCATGCGGCATTTCGATGTGCAGATGATCGGCGGCATCGTGCTGCACCGCGGCGAAATCGCCGAAATGCGCACCGGTGAAGGCAAGACGCTGGTGGCCACGCTGGCGGTGTATCTGAACGCCTTGGCGGGCAAGGGCGTTCACGTGGTGACGGTGAACGATTATCTCGCCAGCCGCGATGCGCAGTGGATGGGCCAGATCTATCGCTTTTTGGGGCTGAGCGTGGGCGTGATCGTGCCCAACGTTGATGACCAGACCCGCCGCGCGGCCTATGCCAGCGACATCACCTACGGCACCAACAACGAATTCGGCTTCGACTATCTGCGCGACAACATGAAATACACGCGTGAGCAGATGGTGCAGCGGCCATTCAATTTCGCAGTCGTCGATGAAGTCGATAGCGTGCTGGTCGATGAAGCTCGCACTCCGCTGATCATCTCCGGCCCCACCGACGACAAGTCGCAGCTTTATACCCAGGTCAACGACGTGGTGAAATTGCTGGTGCGCGAGGATGTCGAGGTCGACGAGAAGCAGAAATCCGTCATCATCACCGAAGCCGGCACCGAAAAGGTGGAGCGCATGCTGAGCGCTGCCGGGCTGCTGGAAGGCGAGAATCTTTACGACTTTGAAAACACGCAGGTTGTTCACCACCTGAACCAGGCGCTGCGCGCGATCATCATCTTCCGCCGCGACACCGATTATATCGTGCGTGATGACAAGGTGACCATCATCGATGAATTCACCGGCCGCATGATGGATGGCCGCCGCTGGTCCGAAGGCCTGCACCAGGCCGTCGAAGCCAAGGAAGGCGTGCAGATCATGCCGGAAAACCAGACGCTGGCCAGCATCACCTTCCAGAATTATTTCCGCATGTATCCCAAGCTGGGCGGCATGACCGGCACGGCCGCCACCGAAGCGGCGGAATTTTTCGACATCTACAAATTGAACGTGGTGGAAATCCCCACCAACGTCGAAGTGCTGCGCATCGATGTGGACGATGAATTCTACAAGAACGCCGACGACAAGTTCAAAGCCATCGTGAAGGCCATTCGCGGCGCCCAGGAACGCGGGCAGCCGGTGCTAGTTGGCACTGTCTCGATCGAAAAGAGCGAGATGCTGTCGGACTATCTGAAGGCGCAGGACGTCAAGCACGTGGTGCTGAACGCCCGCTATCACGAGCAGGAAGCCGTGATCGTGGAAGACGCCGGTCGCATCGGCGCCGTCACCATCGCCACCAACATGGCTGGCCGCGGCACCGACATCAAATTGGGCGGCAACGAAGAAGCCCGCATCGCCCGCGAACTGGCCGGCATGCCCGCTGGCCCTGAGCGCCAGGCTGCCGAAGCGCGGATCAAGGCCGAGGTGCTGGCCGAGCGTGAACAGGTGAAGGCCAACGGCGGCCTGTTCGTGCTGGGCACCGAACGCCACGAAAGCCGCCGCATCGATAACCAGCTGCGCGGCCGTTCGGGCCGCCAGGGCGATCCCGGCCTGTCGCGTTTCTATCTGTCGCTGGACGATGATCTGCTGCGCATCTTTGGCCAGCAGAACATGCTGACCCGCCTGATGAACAACGGCCTGGAAGAGGGCGAGGCGATCATCCATCCGTGGATTTCGAAAGCCATCGAGACCGCCCAGAAGAAGGTCGAAGCCCGCAACTACGACGTGCGCAAGCAGCTGCTGCAGTACGACGACGTGATGAACGACCAGCGCAAGGTGGTCTATGAACAGCGCGCCGACGTGATGGATAGCGAAACCGTGGGTGATGTCGTGATCGACATGCGCCACGAATCGGTGAATGCCATCGTCGCTGCCCGCTGCCCGATGGGCAGCTATCCTGAACAATGGGATGTGGCCGGCCTGCAGGACGATGTGACCGGCACGCTGGGCCTGTCGGTTGATGTGGCGGCCTGGGCCAAGGAAGAGGGCATTGATCCCGAAATCGTGGTTGATCGCCTGATCGAACAATCAGATGCGCTGGTCGCGGCCAAGGCGACCGAACTGCCGCAAGACACCTGGATCAGCATCGAAAAGAGTTTCCTGCTGCAGGCGCTGGATCATCACTGGAAGGAGCATCTGGCGACGCTGGATTCGCTGCGTTCGGTCATCCACCTGCGCGCCTATGCGCAGAAGACGCCGATCAACGAATACAAGCGCGAGGCCTTTGCCCTGTTTGAACGCATGTTGCAGAACGTGCGCGAAGATGTGACCCGCATGCTGGCCAACGCGCAGTTTGCGCTGGCCGCTGATGAACCGGCACCCGAATTGCCGTCGTTCATCACCACCCACATCGATCCGGCCACCGGCCAGAACGAAGCTGGCCCAACGCTGAATTTTGACGCGTTTGGTTCTGCGTTGCCCGCTGGCATGCTGGCCGCCGCGCAAGATGCGGCCGAGATGATCGACATCGATCCTGAAGAGGTCGAGGAATGGCGGCAGACAGTGAGCCGCAACGCCGAATGCCCGTGCGGATCGGGGCGCAAGTTCAAGCATTGTCACGGCGCGCTGTAATAGCCTATCTCATTGGCCTGAACTGATCAGGAAGCGGGCCTCCGGCGGCCAGGGGCTGAGCCCCTGGACCCACTTTTGCTAGTGCGCGTCCGGCGACGAAATTTGGGCATCGAGGGAAAAAAACAATTGGGTGCAGGCCTCAGGCCTGCCCGCCGGAGGCCTGTTTTTCTTGGGTCTTCCGGCCGCTGCAGCCTTAATCCGCCAACGTTCTGGGATCGCCAGTCTGGTGGGTGCCGCCTTCAGTCCAGGCGCGCATGGCAGGCGTCATGCCGGCACTGGCGGCAGCGTCATAATCGGCAAGGTCGGCATCGGTCAGCAGCCCGCGCCAGCGATCATTGGTGCCCTTGTGCAGGAAGGTCTTGCTGCCTTCCTTCCAGCTTTGCGCCGCCATTCCCAGGATCGCATCGCCATCGCGCTGCATCGACGTGAAACTGGCGGCATCAACCAGATCGGGCCACAGCGCCGGCGGCGTTTCCACACCGATGAAGGCTGCGATGCGCCGCATTTCACCGTCCAGATCAGCCTTCAGATCGTTGTAGTGGACCATCAGCACGTTTGGCTGGTTACGCACCGCCCAATAGCTGCGTTGCAGTTCGAAATATTCGGCACTGGTCCAATCATCGAACGGGGCAAAGGCCGGATCGCGCAGCCAGCGCCGGAAGAAATCATGCGGATTTGCCGGCGGGCGTGGGTAGGGGGCTGCGATTTCTGGAATGGCCAGCCCCTGCGCATCCATCTGCAACAAAGCGTCATCGGAAAGGCCGTTTTCATGATTGTGAAACGACATGCAGGCATCACGCGGATCGCGCGCGACATGGATATACAGCGTATCATCGTGGAACGGCATTGCATCGAACGGCAGATGGGTTTTCAGCATCCGCCGACCCGGTGCCTCGTTCAGCATCGGGATGACGATATCGTGGGGGATGAAAAAGGCATCGAGCCAGGGATGCATCTGCATTACCGGCGCCGGCGCTGCCGATTGCAGCATCAGCATGGAAACGATGCGCTGGGTCCAGGTGGTGCCGCATTTGGGCGCGGTGCACACGATGATATCGCCGGCCCGCGCCTCCAGCCGATCCCAGACGCGGCTATCACTGTGCCAGCTGCGCACGACGCGTTCGGCTTTGCGGATCAGCATGTTCGTTCCCCCCGGTTTGGCCAGAGCTTAGCGCGGCTTGGCGCAGATGCCAGCGGCCAGTTTGCCCTGACCAAATTGGCGCTTGCTGGCGCGCGGTGGTGGATTGATACTCTGGCCTTGGCTGCTGCGGTGAGGGGGCAATATGGCGACGGCAATGACCACGAGCGCGCTGGATATCCGGCCGTTGACGCCCGCCATCGGTGCCGAGATTTACGGCGTTGATCTGGCATCGCCCGATATTGCGGCACAGGTGCCGGCGATCCGGGCGGCGCTGCTCACCCACAAGGTGATCTTCTTCCGCGATCAGCCCATCACCGCGGCCCAGCATATCGAATTTGCCCGCCATTTCGGCGATCTGGAAATCCATCCGGCCACGCCCAAGGATCAACCCAGCCCCGAAATCCTGCGCATCGCGCACGGGCCAGACAGCCGGGGCACCGAAAACGGCTGGCACAGCGATGTGACCTGGCGCGAGCGGCCGTCGTTGGGATCAATCCTGCGCGCCATCGAAGTGCCGGAAGTGGGCGGCGACACGCTGTTTGTTGATATGCACCTGGCCTTCCTGTCGCTGAGTACGGAAATGCAGCGCATCGCCCGCAGCCTGACGGCGGTGCACGATATTGCGCGGGTGTTTGCCAAGAAGCTGGGCAAGGCGCCCGAAGAACTGCACGCCAAATATCCGCCGCAGCGCCACCCGGTGGTGCGCACTCACCCCGAAACCGGCGCGCCCACGCTGTTTGTGAATGCCGGCTTCACCAGCCATATCGAAGGCCTCAGCCCGCTGGAGAGCGAGCGCCTGCTGGCGCATTTCTATGACACGGCGTCAAACCCCGAACGCCAGTGCCGCTTTCGCTGGCAACCGGGCAGCATCGCCTTCTGGGACAATCGCGCCACCCAGCATTTCGCCGCCAGCGACTATTTCCCTGCCCGCCGCGTGATGGAACGCGTCACCATCGCCGGCTGCAAGCCCTTCCACGATCCGGCAAGGGGCTGAGGCTTCAGCCGCGCGCTACCGCCGCGCTGATCTGCGCCACCCGCAGTTCGCCGTCGCGTGTCTGGCCGCCCAGTTCCAGAAAGCGGCGCATGGCGTGGCGGGTCGGGTCGCTGAATAGCAAGGTCTGGAACAATTCGGCTTCTCTGGCGCAACCCTCTGTGATCGGCAGCACGGCGTTGCCAACCGATTGCTTGGCCAACCGCACCGCGTCTACCGGGAAGCTGGCGATGCGGCGGGCGAGCGCGTCCACATGGGCGTCGATGGCGTCGGCGGGCAGGGCGCGGTTGAGCCAGCCCCAGCGTTCGGCGGTTTCGGCATCCACGTCGATGCCGCCCAGGATGATCTCCATCGCCCGCGCCCGGCCAACGAGGCGGGGCAGATTCTGCGTGCCGGTGCCGCCGGGGAGGATGCCGATCGGTACTTCCATCTGGTTGATGATGGTCTTGCCAATCACGCCAAAGCGCATGTCGAAGTTCATCGCCAGTTCGGCGCCGCCGCCGCCCACCCGGCCTTCGATCTGGGCAATCGTCACCTTGTCCATGGTGCGGAAGCGGTGGCACATGTCGTGATAGGCGTTTGAGGCATCTGGGGCCGCCTCGTCAGTTGGCGGCGCCGGCGCATCAGCCATGGCGATCAGCGCTTCGACATCGAAATGGGCCAGGAAGAAATCCGGATCGGCGCTCTTCAACACGAACACCAGCACCGACGGATCGGCCTCCAGCGTGATCGCCAGTTGCGCCAGCTCGCCGAACAGCGCCATGGTGATGAGGTTGATCGGCGGATTGTTGATGGTTGCGGTGACCAGCGGTCCGTCTTGCTGCACCTGCAGAAGCGTATAACTGTCGTAGGCCATCGCGGGACTCCCTTGAATCCGCCGCAGTCTACGATTCGGCAGAACGGACGCAAGCCAGCGTTGTTGACCGGGCCGGGCATTGCCGCTAAAGGCGCGCATCCTTGAACGGCGGCAACGCTGAGCGGGGGATACGACAGACGGCACCGTGCGTGAACAAGCCTTCCGGTTTCGGGAGGCCTTTTCGCGCTTATGTGGTGAGAAATCACCAACGGGGCAGATCTGGAGTAGGCGGCCTGCCATGGTGGCAGACATGCCGAAGCGAGAAGAGAGACGATGCCAACGATCAACCAGTTGATCCGCAAGGGTCGCACGCCGCAAAAGGCGCGCAACAAGGTGCCGGCCATGGAGGCCAACCCGCAAAAACGTGGTGTTTGCACCCGCGTTTATACCACCACCCCCAAGAAGCCGAACTCGGCTCTCCGCAAGGTGGCCAAGATCCGTCTGACCAATGGCTTTGAAGTCATCGGCTACATTCCGGGTGAAGGCCACAACCTGCAAGAGCACAGCGTTGTGCTGATTCGCGGCGGCCGCGTGAAGGATCTTCCCGGCGTGCGCTATCACATCGTTCGCGGTGTGCTCGACACGCAGGGTGTGAAGAACCGCAAGCAGAGCCGTTCGAAGTACGGCGCGAAGCGTCCGAAGTAAGGGGGATATAGATCATGTCACGTCGTCGTCGCCCCGAAAAGCGCGTTATCCTGCCGGATCCCAAGTTCGGCGATCAGGTGCTTTCCAAATTCATGAACCTCGTCATGCTGCAGGGCAAGAAGTCGGTCGCCGAATCGATCGTCTACTCCGCTCTGGAAGTGATCGAGACCAAGGCTCGCCGCGAACCGCTGGGCGTGTTCCACGATGCGCTGGCCAATGTGCGCCCGGGTATCGAAGTGCGCTCGCGCCGCGTTGGTGGTGCCACCTATCAGGTGCCTGTCGAAGTGCGTCCGGAACGTGGCCAGGCCCTGGCCATTCGCTGGATCATCTCGGCTGCCCGCAAGCGCGCTGAACACACCATGGCCGCCCGCCTGTCAGCCGAGCTGATGGATGCCGCTGCCAACCGTGGTTCTGCCGTGAAGAAGCGTGAAGACACGCACCGGATGGCGGAAGCCAACCGCGCCTTCTTGCACTACCGCTGGTAATCCCTTTGGGGCCGGTGCCGTTTGCGGTGCCGGCCTCAAATCCTGTTTTCCCAAGACCGAGGCCCCTTTCCCATGCCCCGCACTCATCCACTCGAGCGTTATCGCAACATCGGCATCATGGCCCACATCGATGCCGGCAAGACGACCACGACCGAGCGTATTCTGTATTACACCGGCAAGTCCTACAAGATTGGCGAAGTGCACGAAGGCACCGCCACCATGGATTGGATGGAGCAGGAGCAGGAGCGCGGCATCACCATCACGTCGGCGGCCACCACCTGCTTCTGGCGCGGTGACGACGGCAATGGCGAAGATCATCGCATCAACATCATCGACACCCCAGGGCACGTCGATTTCACCATCGAAGTGGAGCGCAGCTTGCGCGTCCTCGATGGCGCCGTGGCCTGCTTTGACGGCGTGGCCGGCGTTGAGCCGCAGTCCGAAACCGTGTGGCGCCAGGCCGACAAGTATAAAGTGCCGCGCATGTGCTTCGTCAACAAGCTGGACCGCACCGGTGCCAACTTCAATCGCTGCGTTGAGATGATCAAGGATCGCCTGGGCGCCCGCCCGGCCGTTCTGTATCTGCCGATCGGCCTTGAAGGCGATTTCATCGGCCTCATCGATCTGGTGCAGAACCGCGCCATCGTGTGGCTGGAAGAAAGCCTGGGCGCCAAGTTCGAATACAAGGAAATCCCGGCCGACATGGCGGAAGCCGCCGCCGTTGCCCGTTCCGAGCTGATCGAAATGGCCGTCGAGCAAGACGACGACGTGATGACCGCCTATCTGGAAGGCAATGAGCCCGACACCGCCACGCTGAAGCGCCTGATCCGCAAGGGCACGCTGAATTTCGATTTCGTGCCGGTGCTGTGCGGTTCGGCGTTCAAGAACAAGGGCGTGCAGCCGCTGCTCGACGCCGTGGTGGATTATCTGCCGAGCCCGCTCGACATTCCGCCGGTGGTTGGCATGAACCTGAAGGACGTGGAAGAAACCCGCGCCGCTTCGGATGACGAGCCGTTCGCCGCGCTGGCCTTCAAGATCATGACCGATCCGTTCGTTGGCACGCTGACCTTTGCCCGTATCTATTCGGGCAAGATGGAGGCGGCATCCACCGTGCTGAACAGCGTGAAGGACAAGCGCGAAAAGATCGGCCGCATGCTGCTGATGCACGCCAACAACCGTGAAGACATCAAGGAAGCCCTGGCCGGCGATATCGTCGCGCTGGTTGGCCTGAAGGATGTTACCACCGGTGACACGCTGTGCTCGACGCTGAAGCCGATCATCCTGGAGCGCATGGAATTTCCGGAACCCGTCATCGAAGTCGCCGTGGAACCAAAGACCAAGGCTGACCAGGAAAAGATGGGCATCGCACTCAACCGCCTGGCGCAGGAAGATCCGTCTTTCCGCGTGACGTCGGACAATGAAAGCGGCCAGACCATCATCAAGGGCATGGGCGAGCTCCATTTGGAAATCCTGGTGGATCGCATGCGCCGCGAATTCAAGGTGGAAGCCAACGTCGGTGCGCCGCAGGTGGCCTATCGTGAATCGCTCGCTCGCAAGGTCGACGTGGATTACACCCACAAGAAACAATCCGGCGGCTCCGGCCAGTTCGGTCGCATCAAGTTCACTGTCGAACCCGGCGAGCGCGGTTCGGGTGTCATCTTCAAGGATGAGGTCAAGGGCGGCAACGTGCCCAAGGAATATATTCCGGCCGTCGAAAAGGGTATCCGCGAAGTTGCTTCGTCGGGCCACCTGATCGGCTTCCCGCTGATCGACTTCACGGCCACGCTTTATGACGGCGCTTATCACGACGTCGATTCCTCGGCCCTGGCGTTTGAAATCACCGGGCGTGGCGGCATGCGTGAAGCCGCCGACAAGGCCGGCATCAAGATCCTTGAGCCGATCATGAAGGTCGAAGTGGTGACGCCGGAAGATTATCTGGGTGACGTCATCGGCGATCTCAACAGCCGCCGTGGCCAGATCCAGGGCACCGATACCCGCGGTAATGCCCAGGTGATCGATGCCATGGTGCCGCTAGCCAACATGTTCGGTTACGTGAACAACCTGCGCTCCATGTCGCAGGGCCGAGCCCAGTACAGCATGCAGTTCAGCCACTACGACGAAGTTCCGTCGAACGTGGCCGAGGAAATCAAGCTCAAGCTGGCTTGATTTTTCTCGAAAGCCGGCTAGTCAGCGCGCCTCGGGCACGATGATTCGGCCGGTTCCCCGCTGACACCACCGCAAAGGCGGTTCCGTTGTGGATCCGCCAAAATCGTTGCCCATACCGTTAAACGCCTCACACGTTGAGCAAGGAAGAAGGTTCAAGGCCATGGCCAAAGCAAAGTTCGAGCGGAACAAGCCGCACTGCAACATCGGGACCATCGGTCACGTCGACCATGGCAAGACTTCGCTGACCGCCGCGATCACCAAGATCCTGGCTGAAACCGGCGGCGCCACCTTCACGTCGTATGACAACATCGACAAGGCCCCGGAAGAGCGTGAGCGCGGCATCACCATTTCGACCGCCCACGTCGAATATGAAACCGCCAACCGCCACTATGCCCACGTCGATTGCCCCGGCCACGCCGATTATGTGAAGAACATGATCACCGGCGCCGCGCAGATGGATGGCGCGATCCTGGTCGTGTCGGCCACCGATGGCCCGATGCCGCAGACCAAGGAGCACATCCTGCTCGCCAAGCAGGTCGGCGTGCCGTCGATGGTCGTCTTCATGAACAAGTGCGATCTGGTTGACGACGAGGAAATCCTCGAGCTGGTCGAAATGGAAATCCGCGAAGAGCTTTCCAAGCGCGATTATGATGGCGACAACATTCCGATCGTTCGCGGTTCGGCCGTGTGCGCTCTGAACGGCACCAACGAAAAGCTGGGCCGTGAAGCCATCCTGGCGCTCATGGCGGCTGTCGACAGCTTCATCCCGCAGCCGGAGCGTCCGCTGGACAAGCCGTTCCTGATGCCGATCGAAGACGTGTTCTCGATCTCGGGTCGCGGTACCGTGGTCACCGGCCGCGTGGAATCGGGCATCGTCAAGGTTGGCGAGGAAATCGAGATCGTCGGTATCCACGACACCCGCAAGTCGGTGTGCACCGGCGTCGAAATGTTCCGCAAGCTGCTCGATCAGGGCCAGGCTGGCGATAACATCGGTGCGCTGCTGCGCGGCGTGGGTCGTGAAGACGTGGAACGCGGCCAGGTGCTGTGCAAGCCCGGCTCGATCAAGCCGCACACCGACTTCGTCGCCGAAGTCTATGTGCTGTCGAAGGACGAAGGCGGCCGTCACACGCCGTTCTTCGCCAACTATCGTCCGCAGTTCTATTTCCGCACCACCGATGTCACCGGCACCGTTGAGCTGCCGGAAGGCACCGAGATGGTGATGCCGGGCGACAACGTCCAGCTGACCGTCAAGCTGATCGCTCCGATCGCCATGGATCAGGGTCTGCGCTTCGCCATTCGCGAAGGCGGCCGTACCGTTGGCGCCGGCGTGGTTGCTTCTATCATCAAGTGAGTGTAAAGGGCCGCTTCCCTAGGGGAGCGGCCCTGATTCGTCAGCGCGTGGAAACACCGCGCAGATGATAAAAGCCGGGCTCCACGGCTGAAAATCCAGGGGCAAGAATTTCTAAGCGGCCGGTGCAAACCCGACCTTCCGTTGGGGTCGCGCTGGTTCGTTTTTTTTGAACGCTATTTGACAAGATTGGTGCCATGGACGCTCAGAACATCCGCATCCGCCTGAAGGCTTTTGATCACCGTGTGCTCGATCTGGCCACCGGTGAGATCGCCGACACCGCAAAGCGGACGGGTGCTGCCATCCGTGGTCCGATTCCGCTGCCGACGCGCTTCGAGAAGTTCACCGTGAACCGCTCGCCGCACGTCGACAAGAAGAGCCGTGAACAGTTCGAGGTGCGCACCTACAAGCGCCTTCTCGACATTGTTGACCCGACCCCGCAGACGGTGGACGCGCTGATGAAGCTCGACCTCGCCGCCGGCGTGGACGTGGAAATCTAACTCGGCAAGTAACCGTCCCAACCAAATACGCGGAGCGAATTTGGAAGGGTCACGCCCCTCCCCGGCAAATCCGCCGGGGACCTGGAAACAGGATTTGGGCCTCTGATGAAAGGACAAGATCATGCGCATTGGCGTGATCGCGAAGAAGATGGGGATGACACGGATTTTCCGTGATGATGGCCGGCACGTGCCGGTGACAGTCCTCGCTCTCGAGAACAACCAGGTGATCGCGGTGAAAACCGACGAGACCGATGGCTACACCGCTGTCCAGCTTGGCGCTGGCACGAAGAAAGCCAAGAATACCACGAAGCCGGAGCGCGGCCATTTCGGTAAGGCCGAAGTGGAGCCCAAGGCCAAGGTCGCGGAATTCCGTGTGGCGGCTGATGCCGTGCTGGAACCGGGTGCCACCATTTCTGCTGATCACTTCATCGCTGGCCAGATGGTTGATGTCACCGGCATCACCCAGGGCAAGGGCTTTGCCGGCGTCATGAAGCGCTGGAACTTCGGCGGTCTGCGCGCCACCCACGGCGTTTCCGTCTCGCACCGTTCGCACGGTTCGACTGGCCAGCGCCAGGATCCGGGCAAGGTCTTCAAGGGCAAGAAGATGGCCGGGCACATGGGTGCCAAGCAGCGCACCCAGCAAAATCTTGAAATCGTGTCGACCGACGTCGAGCGCGGCCTGATCTTCGTGATGGGCTCCGTCCCCGGCTCGAAGGGCGGCTGGCTGCTCATCAAGGATGCCGTCAAGGTGCCGCGTCACGCCGACGTTCCGTATCCGGCTTCTCTCAAGCTGGCTGCCAACGACATCGCCCCCAACGACATCGCCCCCAACGACATCGCAGTGACGGACGTGGTTGATACCGCTCCCGCCGCTGGCGAAGAAAACACGGAGGCCTGATCATGAAGATTCAGGTGAAGACCCTGTCCGCGGCCGATGCCGGCGAACTGGAACTTTCGGACGCCGTGTTCGGCAAGGAACCGCGCCTCGACATCCTGCACCGCGTTGTGACGTGGCAGCTGGAAAAGCGTCGCGGCACCGCCCGCAAGTCGCGTGAACGCAGCGAAGTCTCGCGCACCGGCAAGAAGCTGGGCAACCAGAAGGGCGGCGGTCGTGCTCGTCACGGTAACCGCGCTGCGCCGCAGTTCATCGGCGGCGGCAAGGCCCACGGCCCACGCGTGCGTGATTTCGATCCGTCGCTGAACAAGAAGATCCGCCGTCTTGGCCTGGCCACCGCGCTGTCGGTGAAGGCCCAGGAAGGCAAGCTGATCGTGGTGGAAGACCTCAATCTTGGTGAAGCCAAGACCAAGGCTTTCCTGGCTTCGATGGGCGCGCTGGGCATCACGTCCGGCCTGTTCATCGACGGCGCTGCGGTTGATGCCGGTTTTGCCCGCGCTTCGGCCAACGTGCCCCACATCGACGTGCTGCCGGCCATCGGCGCCAACGTCTATGACATTCTCAAGCACGACACGCTGGTCCTGACCCGCGCTGCCGTTTCGGCTCTGGAGGCCCGGGTCAATGGCTAACATCGATCTCAAGCACTACGACATCGTGGTGAAGCCGGTGATCACCGAGAAGTCCACCCTGGTGTCCGAGTACAACCAGGTGGTCTTCCAGGTCGCCAAGGACAGCACCAAGCCGCAGATCAAGGCAGCCATCGAAGCGCTTTACGGCGTCAAGGTGCTGGCCGTGAACACCATGGTCGCCAAGGGCAAGACCAAGCGGTGGCGCGGTCAGGAATATCGCCGGTCTGATGTGAAGAAGGCCGTGGTGACGGTTGCCGATGGCGATCGCATCGACGTGACCACCAGCATCTGAGGGCAGGGACAATGGCACTCAAGAAATTCAATCCGACCAGCCCCGGCCAACGCGGCCTGGTACTGATCGACCGCTCGGCCCTGCACAAGGGTCGCCCGCTCAAGACGCTCACGCAAGGTCTGAAGAAGACCGGCGGCCGCAACAACAAGGGCCACGCCACCGCGCGCGGCATTGGCGGCGGTCACAAGCGTCTGTATCGCATCGTCGATTTCAAGCGCCGTCTGTGGGACGTCGCCGCGACCGTCGAACGCATGGAGTATGACCCCAATCGTTCGGCCTTCATCGCGCTGGTGAAGTACGCCGACAAGGAAGGCACCCAGGCCTATATCATCGCGCCGCAGCGCCTGAACGTTGGTGACAGTGTGATCGCCGGCAAGAAGGTCGACGTGAAGCCGGGCAATGCGATGGAAATCGGCCAGATGCCGGTTGGCACCATTGTCCACAACGTCGAGCTGAAGCCCGGCAAGGGTGGCCAGATGGCCCGCGCCGCCGGCACCTTCGTGCAGGTTGTGGGCCGCGACAAGGGCATGGTGATGGTTCGCCTGAACTCGGGCGAGCAGCGTTATGTCCGTGCCGAGTGCATGGCCACCGTTGGCGCTGTGTCCAACCCGGACAACAGCAACCAGAACCTGGGCAAGGCCGGTCGCAATCGCTGGCTCGGCTATCGTCCGCTGACCCGCGGCGTTGCCAAGAACCCGGTCGACCACCCGCACGGCGGTGGTGAAGGCCGCACCTCGGGCGGTCGTCACCCGGTTACCCCGTGGGGCAAGCCGACCAAGGGTGCCAAGACCCGTTCGAACAAGGCGACGGATCACATGATCATCCGTTCGCGTCACGCCAAGAAGAAGAGGTAAGCGCGCATGAGCCGCTCCGTCTGGAAGGGTCCCTTTGTGGAACTCTCGCTGCTGAAGAAGGCCGAAGCCGCACAGGGCTCCGGTGCGCGTGCGCCGATCAAGACCTGGTCGCGCCGCTCCACCATCCTGCCGCAGTTCGTTGGTCTTACCTTCAGCGTTTACAATGGCAGGAAGCACATCCCCGTCACCGTCAATGAAGACATGGTGGGTATGAAGCTGGGCGAATTTGCGCCGACGCGCTTCTTCCCCGGCCACGCCGCCGACAAGAAGGGCAAGCGCTGATGTCCAAGCCCAAATCCCCCCGCAAGGTTGGTGACCGTGAGGCACTGGCCATTGCCACCACCATCCGCGGCTCGGCTTACAAGCTGAACCTGGTGGCTGGTCTCATTCGTGGTCGCAAGGCTTCGGACGCGCTCAACATCCTGCAGTTCAGCCGCAAGGCGATGGCGATCGATGTGCGCAAGGTGCTGGCTTCGGCCGTCGCCAATGCTGAAAACAACCACAATCTCGATGTCGATGCGCTGTTCGTCAAAGAAGCCAGCGTTGGCAAGGCGATCACCATGAAGCGTTTCACGCCGCGTGCGCGTGGCCGGGCTTCTGCCATCACCAAGCCGTTCAGCCGCCTGCGCGTTGTCGTGCGCGAAGCCGATGAAGAGGGAGCAAACTAATGGGTCACAAGACGTCCCCCATCGGTCTGCGCCTGCAGATCAACCGCACCTGGGACAGCCGCTGGTTTGCCAAGGGCGACGAGTACGGCAACCTGCTGCTGGAAGATCTGCGCATCCGCGAGTTCATCATCAAGCATCACGGCCAGGCCGCCATCTCCAAGGTGGTGATCGAGCGTCCGGCCAAGCTGTGCCGCGTGTCCATCTTTGCTGCGCGCCCCGGCGTGATCATCGGCAAGAAGGGCGCTGACATCGAGAAGCTGCGCAAGCAGATCGCTCAGATGACCCGCAGCGACGTGAGCCTGAACATCGTTGAAATCCGCAAGCCGGAAATCGATGCCAAGCTGGTGGCCGCCGGTGTGTGCGATCAGCTGGAGCGCCGCATCGCGTTCCGTCGCGCCATGAAGCGTGCCGTGCAATCGGCCCTGCGTCTGGGCGCCGAAGGCATCAAGATCACCTGTTCGGGTCGTCTGGGTGGCGCTGAGATCGCCCGCACCGAATGGTATCGCGAAGGCCGTGTGCCGTTGCACACCCTGCGCGGCAACGTCGATTATGCCGAACATCAGGCCCACACTGCCTATGGCGTGTGCGGCGTGAAGGTCTGGATCTTCAAGGGCGAAATTCTTGGCCACGACCCGATGGCCCAGGACCGCCTGATGATGGAAGCCCAGACCTCTGGCGTCCGTCCGGCGCGCTGAGGAGTAGAAAAAAATGCTGTCACCAAAGCGCACCAAGTTCCGCAAGGCCTTCAAGGGCCGCATCCATGGCGATGCCAAGGGTGGTTCGGCACTGAACTTCGGCGCCTTCGGCCTGAAGGCCATGGAGCCGGAGCGGATCACCGCTCGCCAGATCGAAGCGGCTCGCCGCGCGATTTCGCGTCACATGAAGCGTCAGGGCCGTTTGTGGATCCGGATTTTCCCCGATTTGCCGGTTTCGTCCAAGCCTGCTGAAGTCCGCATGGGCTCGGGCAAGGGTTCGCCGGAATATTGGGTGGCCCGCGTCAAGCCCGGCCGCATCATGTTCGAACTCGACGGCGTGCCGTACGACGTTGCTGCCGGCGCTTTCGAGCGTGCTGCCGCCAAGTTGCCGATCAAGACCAAGATGGTGGTCCGCCTCGGCGAACCGACCACACAGGACTAAGACCATGGCTGACAAGATTTTTGCCGATCTGAAGGTTTCGACCGACGATCAACTCGCCACCCAGCTTTCCGAGCTGAAGCGCGAACAGTTCAACCTGCGGTTCCAGGCGGCCACCGGCCAGCTGGAGAAGCCCGGCCGTGTGCGCATCGTGCGCCGGACGATCGCCCGCATCAAGACGCTGCAATCGGCCCGCAAGGCCGTCGCGCAGCCGTTGGGAGCATAACACATGCCGAAGCGTGTATTGCAGGGCACCGTGGTGTCCGACAAAGGCGACAAGACGATCGTCGTGCTGGTGGAGCGCAAGGTCGCTCACCCGGTTTACGGCAAGATCATCCGTCGTTCGAAGAAGTATCACGCCCACGACGAGGGCAATGTGATCAAGGCCGGTGACACGGTTCGCATCGAAGAATGCGCGCCGCTGTCCAAGCTGAAGACCTGGAAGGTTCTGGAGAAGGTCGGATAAACCGACCTTTTCGCGAAGGTTCTCGAAAAGGTCGGCTGAGCCGGCATTTCGGGTTTTATTTGAAGCTGTCTGCCGGTCGGAATCGGCAGACTTAATGGAAGGATCGAACGCATGATCCAGATGCAGACGAACCTCGAAGTGGCGGACAATAGTGGCGCCAAGCGGGTGATGTGCATCAAGGTCCTGGGCGGCTCCAAGCGTCGGTTTGCCGGCGTCGGCGACATCATTGTGGTGTCGGTGAAGGAAGCGCAGCCCAAGGGCAAGGTGAAGAAGGGTGATGTGCACCGCGCTGTTGTGGTGCGCACCGCCAAGGATATCCGTCGTGCTGACGGCTCGGTGATCCGTTTCGACAGCAATGCTGCCGTGCTGATCAACAAGAATGAAGAGCCAATCGGCACCCGTATCTTCGGGCCAGTGGTGCGTGAACTGCGCGCCACCGGGCACATGAAGATCATCAGCCTTGCCCCTGAGGTGCTGTAATGAGCGCGCTGAAGATCAAGAAGGGTGACACCGTGATTGTCCTGTCCGGCAAGGACAAGGGCAAGGAAGGCACCGTGACCCGCAACCTGCCGCGCGACGGCAAGGTTGTGGTGGCCGGTGTCAACCTGATCACTCGTCACAACAAGCCGAACCAGGCCAACCCGGAAGGCGGCATCGAGCGCGTTGAAGCCCCGATGGCTGTTTCCAATGTGGCGCTGAAAGATCCGACCACGGGTGGTCCCACCCGCGTCGGCTTCGCCATGGTTGATGGGCACAAAGTGCGCATCGCCAAGAAGTCGGGAGCCCAGATCGATGGCTGAGAATCTCACCCCCAGTGACCTGCCGCGCATGCAGGCTTTGTATGCTGAAACGATCCGCCCCAAGATGGTGGAAATGTTCGGCTACAAGAACATGATGGAAGTGCCGAAGATCGACAAGATCGTGCTCAACATGGGCGTCGGCGATGCCACGCAGGACAAGAAGAAGGTCGATCAGGCTGCCGGTGAAATGGCGCTGATCGCTGGCCAGAAGCCGGTGATCTGCAAGGCCAAGAAGTCGGTTGCGCAGTTCAAGCTGCGTGAAGGCATGCCGATCGGCTGCAAGGTCACGCTGCGCCGTCAGCGCATGTATGAATTCCTTGATCGCTTTGTCACCATCGCGCTGCCGCGCGTTCGCGATTTCCGTGGCCTCAACGCCAAGTCCTTCGATGGTCGTGGCAACTATGCCACCGGCATCAAGGAACAGCTGATCTTCCCGGAAATCAACTATGACCGGGTCGATCAGGTCCGCGGCATGGACATCATCGTGGCCACTACGGCCAAGACCGATGAGGAAGCCCGTGCGCTGCTGGCGCTGTTCGGTTTCCCGTTCATTGGTTACACCCTCGAAAAGAAGGCGGCCTGAGCCATGGCGAAGCTTTCAATGATCAACAAGAACGAGCGTCGCAAGGCGCTTGTTGTGAAGTACGCCGGTAAATATGCCGTGCTGAAGGCGATTGCGGCCGATACCAGCCGTTCCGATGAGGAACGTCTGATGGCCCGCCTGAAGATGGCGGAACTGCCGCGCAACGCCAACCCGACCCGGGTTCGCAACCGTTGTGAACTCACCGGGCGTCCGCGCGCCTATTACCGCAAGTTCAAGCTTTCGCGCATCATGCTGCGGGAACTGGCCAACAAAGGCCTGATCCCCGGTGTGACCAAGTCGAGCTGGTAAGGATTGCCCGATGTCGATGTCTGATCCTCTGGGCGATATGCTCACCCGGATCCGTAACGGCCAACAGGCCCGCAAGGATTCGATCGTCACCCCCGCTTCCAGGTTGCGCGCCCGCGTGCTGGATGTTCTGCAGCGCGAAGGTTATATCCGTGGCTATGCCCCGGTGCTTGACGGCTCGCACGAGAACCTGCGGATCGACCTGAAGTATTTCGAAGGTCGTCCCGCCATCCAGCACCTTGCCCGTGTGTCGAAGCCCGGCCGCCGCGTTTACAGCGGCGCCACCGAGCTGCCGCGCATTCGCAACGGCCTGGGTATCACCATTGTTTCGACGCCCCAGGGCGTTCTTTCCGACGCGGAAGCGCGCGAAAAGAATGTTGGCGGCGAAATCCTCTGCCAGGTGTTCTGACCATGTCGCGCATCGGTAAAAAACCCGTCGCCGTTCCGGCTGGCGTCACCGCCTCGATCAATGACCGCATTCTCGTGGTCAAGGGTCCCAAGGGCGAGATGTCCATGCCGCTGGTGGACGACATCAGCTACACCATCGAAGACGCACAGATTGCTGTGGTCCCGGCCAACGAGACCAAGCGCGCCCGTGCCTTTTGGGGCATGCAGCGCACGTTGGTGAACAACCTCGTTACCGGCGTCACCGATGGTTTCACCAAGGTGCTGGAAATCACCGGCGTCGGCTATCGTGCTTCGGTGCAGGGCAGCAACCTCAAGTTGCAGCTCGGCTACAGCCACGATGTCGATTTCGCCATTCCGGCCGGCATCACCATCAAGACGCCTGATCCTACGACCGTGGAAATCACCGGTTCCGACAAGCAGCGCGTTGGCCAGGTCGCCGCAGAAATCCGCCGCTGGCGCAAGCCCGAGCCTTACAAGGGCAAGGGTATCAAGTACCGCGGCGAGTTCGTCTTCCGGAAGGAAGGGAAGAAGAAATGAGCAAGCTCACCCATTTCGAACAGCGTCGCCGCCGCGTGCGGACGGCTATCAGTCGCAACAGTGCCGGTCGTCTGCGCCTGTCGGTGCATCGTTCGTCGCAGCATATCTATGCCCAGATCATCGACGATGCCAATGGTGTCACGATCGCCTCGGCCTCCACGCTGGAGAAGGACATGCGGGCTTCGACCGGCGCCACCACCGACGCTGCGTCGTCCGTTGGCAAGCGCCTGGCCGAACGGGCCAAGGCCGTCGGCGTTTCGGCCGTGGTGTTCGACCGTGGCGGTTTCCTCTTCCATGGCCGCGTGAAAGCGCTGGCTGAGGGCGCCCGCGAAGGCGGACTGGAGTTCTAAGATGAGCGATGAAACCCAAGTGACCGGCGCCGCGGCTCCGGAAGGCGAAAGCCGCGCTCCTGGTCGCGGCCCGCGTGGTCGTGGCGGTCCTGGTGGCGGCCCCGGTGGCGATCGCCGCGGTGGCCCCGGTGGCAACCGTCGTGACGGCGACCGCAACAAGCGTGGCCGTGACAACAACAACGGCGAACCGGCTGGCGAAGAGCTGATCGAAAAGCTGGTCCACATCAACCGCGTCTCCAAGACCGTGAAGGGCGGCAAGCGCTTCGGCTTTGCAGCTCTGGTCGTGGTGGGTGACGGCAAGGGCCGCGTTGGTTTCGGCCACGGCAAGGCTCGCGAAGTGCCGGAAGCCATTGCCAAGGCCACTGCCGCCGCCAAGAAGGCGATGGTGCGTGTGCCGCTGCGCGATGGTCGCACGCTGCACCATGATGGCTACGGCCATTTCGGCGCCGGCAAGGTCTATGTTCGTTCCGCCACGCAGGGTACCGGCATCATCGCTGGTGGTCCGATGCGCGCTGTGTTCGAATCGCTGGGCGTTGCCGACGTGGTCACCAAGTCGGTGGGCACCAACAACCCCTACAACATGATCCGTGCCACCTTCGCAGCCTTGGTTGGCCAGGTCAGCCCGAAGAGCGTCGCTCAGCGTCGCGGCAAGAAGGTTATGGATCTGCTGTCGCGCCGCGGCGACGTTTCGGCCAAGCAGGCCGAAGCTGACGCCGAAGCAGTGGCCTGAGGAGAGGCATGATGGCCAAAGTCAAAGTCACCCAGATCGGTTCGCCGATCCGCCGCACCCCGGTCCAGGAAAAGAACCTGATCGGTCTCGGCCTCAACAAGATGCACCGCAGCCGTGAGCATGTCGATACGCCGGAAATCCGGGGCATGATCAAGAAGGTGGCGCATCTTCTCAAGGTTGAAGCGGTCGCCTGACCGCTCATCCCGGCCTTGGCCGGGACCGAATATACGCCGGGCACCTTGGGTTCAACCCAGGGTGCCCAGCGGCTATAAAATCAACATCCAGCGCGTAAGCGAAAGCGAGTGCAACACATGACCACCAAGCTCAACGACATTCACGACAATCCCGGTGCCCGCAAGAAGCGCGTGCGCGTTGGCCGCGGTATCGGGTCCGGCGTCGGCAAGACCGCCGGTCGCGGCCAGAAGGGCCAGACCAGCCGTTCGGGTGTCTCGATCAACGGCTTCGAAGGCGGCCAGATGCCGCTGCACATGCGCATCCCGAAGCGCGGCTTCAACAACATCTTCCGCAAGGATTATGCCGTGCTGAACCTCGGCACGCTGCAGGCCGCGATTGATGCTGGCAAGCTTGATGCCAAGACGTTGATCGATGCCGACGTGCTGGTTGCTGCCAAGGTGCTGACCACCGCTGGTGACGGCGTGCGTCTGCTCGGCGTTGGCGCGCTCACCGCCAAGGTGATGCTGAAGCTGGCTGGTGCATCGGCGACGGCCAAGGCTGCGGTGGAAGCCGCTGGCGGTTCGATCGAACTGCCGGCCCCGGCTCCGGCGCCGCTGACCAAGGACGAGCAGAAGGCTGCCCGTGCTGTTGCGCGCGCTGCCAAGGCCGCCGCTCTGGCTGCCAAGTAAGATTTAGTCGGGTCAACAGGCCCCATGGCAATTGCGCCGCGTGTCGCCTACATAGGGATGACACGCGGCGCTTTGCCGTTTCAGACCAGCAAAATCGGGTAGGGTTTCATGGCGTCTGCCGCCGAACAAATGGCTGCGAACCTGTCGTTCGCCAACTTCTCCAAGGCCACCGAGCTGAAGAGCCGCATCTGGTTCACGCTTGGTGCGCTGGTGGTGTTCCGCCTCATCTCGTTCGTGCCGCTGCCTGGCATCGACCCGCTGGCGCTGTCCAGCCTGTTCGAACAGACCCGTGGCGGCGTGCTGGATTTCTTCAACATGTTCTCCGGCGGCGCGCTGGAACGCATGAGCCTGATCGCGCTGGGCGTCACGCCCTACATCACCGCCTCGATCGTGGTGCAGCTGCTGACGTCGCTGATCCCCAGCTTCATGGCACTGAAGAAGGAAGGCGAGGCCGGCCGCAAGACGCTGAACCAATATACCCGGTTCGGCACCGTGTTCCTCACCATCGTGCAGGGCTATGGCATTGCGCTTGGCCTTGAAGGCTGGGGCGCGGGCCAGGGCGTGTCGGCGGTGATCGATCCGGGCTGGTTCTTCCGCATTTCCACGGTGATTTCGCTGTTGGGTGGCACCATGTTCCTGATGTGGCTGGGTGAACAGATCACCAGCCGCGGCATCGGTAACGGCATTTCGCTGATCATCATGGCCGGCATCGTGGCACAGCTGCCGTCGGCGCTTGGCACCTTGTTCGAACAGGGCCGCACTGGTGCGCTGTCGGCGGGCTTTGTGCTGCTGGTGGCGGTGGTGGCGCTGGGCACCATTGCGTTCATCTGCCTGATGGAGCGCGCGCAGCGCAAGATCCTGATCCAGTATCCCAAGCGCCAGATGGGCAGTCGCATGTTCCAGGGCGATTCCAGCTTCCTGCCGCTGAAGATCAACACGGCGGGCGTGATCCCGCCGATCTTCGCCAGCTCGCTGCTGCTGATGCCGCTCACGGTGGCGCAGTTCTTCAGCCAGCAAGGCAGCATGCCGGAATGGATGACAACGGTGACCACCGCGCTGCAGCACGGTGCGCCGCTGTATATGTTCCTCTATGCCGCCGGCATCATCTTCTTCAGCTTCTTCTACACCGCCGTGGTGTTCAACCCGGACGAGACGGCGGAGAATCTCAAGAAGTACGGCGGCTTCGTGCCCGGCATCCGGCCCGGCCAGCGCACATCGGAATATCTGGATTTCGTGCTCACCCGTCTGACGGTGATCGGCGCGGCCTATCTCACGCTGATCTGCCTGCTGCCGGAGTTCTTGATCAGCGAATTGAAGGTGCCGTTCTATTTTGGTGGCACATCACTGCTGATCGTGGTCAATGTCACGATGGACACGGTGGCGCAGATCCAAAGCCACCTGTTGGCGCACCAATATGAGGGACTCATCAAGAAGTCCAAGCTTCGGGGGAATCGTCGTTGAATCTGATCCTGCTGGGCCCGCCGGGAGCGGGCAAGGGCACGCAGGCCAGCCGTCTCGTCAAAGATCGCGGCATGGTCCAGCTTTCCACTGGTGATATGTTGCGCGCGGCCGTCACAGCCGGCACGCCGGTGGGCCTTGCCGCCAAGGCGGTGATGGAATCCGGCGGGCTGGTGTCGGACGAGATTGTTTCGGGCATCCTGTCGGAACGGCTCGATCAGCCCGACGCCCGCGCCGGCTTCATCCTTGATGGCTATCCGCGCACCGAAGTGCAGGCGAACTCGCTGGACGCGATGCTGGCGGCAAAGGGCCTGATGCTGGATCATGTGATCGAGTTGGTGGTGGACGAAGACGCTCTGGTTGATCGCATCACCGGTCGTTTCACCTGCGCCAAATGCAGCGAAGGCTATCACGACCGTTACAAGCAGCCGGCCGTGGCCGGTGTCTGCGACGTCTGTGGTTCGACCGAATTCAAGCGCCGCGCCGACGACAATGCCGATACCGTGCGCCAGCGCATGCAGGAATATCGCGCCAAAACGGCGCCGATCATTCCGCACTATCAAGATCGCGGCATTGTCTCGCGGGTGGATGGCATGGCCGACATGGACGCGGTCGCGGCCTTCATCGACGCGATCGTCGACAAGGCGTGAACCGGTCTGGTCGCCGGCTTGACTTTCCGGCGACTCGCGGCTAACCCGCCCACTTCCGTTTCATCGGATTAGGAACCGGCGGCCCGCACGGGTGGTCGGCATATTGCTTTGAGATGGCGACATCTGCCCAGGGTCGCCGTGGAGCATGAAAGGAAAACGACTGTGGCACGTATTGCGGGTGTGAACATCCCGACCAACAAGCGCGTTGAAATCGCGCTCACCTACATCCACGGCATTGGCCGCACCACCGCCAGCCGTCTGGCCAACGAACTCGGCTTCCCGCGTGAACGCCGCGTGCAGGAACTGACCGACGCCGAGATCCTGTTGATCCGTGAAAAGATCGACCGTGAGCTCACCGTGGAAGGTGATCTTCGTCGCCAGAACGCGATGAACATCAAGCGCCTGATGGACCTGGCCTGCTATCGCGGCCTGCGTCACCGCAAGGGCCTGCCGGTCCGCGGCCAGCGCACCCACACCAACGCCCGCACCCGCAAGGGCAAGGCCAAGCCGATCGCCGGCAAGAAGAAGTAAGCGCGCTACCGCTGCTCATCTTCTTCTTCATATAAGGCAAGGATATCTGAAATGGCTCGCGAAGTTGCTCGCATCAAGCGCAGGGAGCGCAAGAACATCACCAGCGGTGTTGCCCATGTCAACGCCAGCTTCAACAATACCATGATCACCATCACCGACGCGCAGGGCAATGCCATTGCGTGGTCGTCGGCGGGGACCTGTGGTTTCAAGGGCAGCCGCAAATCGACGCCGTTCGCGGCCCAGATGGCTGCCGAAGACGCCGGCAAGAAGGCCGCCGAACACGGCGTGCGCACGCTGGAAGTCGAAGTGCGTGGCCCGGGTTCGGGCCGTGAATCGGCGCTGCGCGCGCTGCAGGCCGTGGGCTTCGTCATCACCGCCATCCGCGATGTGACGCCGATCCCGCACAACGGCGTGCGCCCCCCCAAGCGCCGCCGCGTCTGACCCGTCTGCCTGGCGCCGGGCTCCGTTGCGGTGCCCAGCGTTCCTATTCCATGGACCAACGGGACGAGCAGGTGACGACCTGTTTCCTCCCAAGACCGAGGTGAAAACCGTGGCAGTCATCGCCAAGAACTGGACCGAACTCAAAAAGCCCAACCGTCTGGAGCAGCGCCCTGGCGGCGATGCCCGGCAAAAGGCAGCGTTTGTCGCTGAACCGCTGGAGCGTGGCTTTGGCCTGACGCTGGGCAATGCCCTGCGCCGCGTGCTGCTGTCGTCGCTGCAAGGTGCCGCCATCACCGCCATCAAGACCGATGGCGTGTTGCACGAATTTTCCAGCCTGGCTGGCGTGCGCGAAGACGTGACTGACATCGTGCTGAACATCAAGCAGGTGGCGATCCGCATGTCTGGCGATGCCGCCAAGCGCGTGTATCTGAACGCCACCGGCCCCGGCCCGGTCACCGCTGGCCAGATCGCTGTTACCGGCGACATGGAAGTGATGAACAAGGAACTGGTGATCTGCACGCTGGACGAAGGTGCCACGCTGAACATGGAACTGACGGTGGAAACCGGCAAGGGCTATGTGCCGGCCAGCGCCAACCGCCCGGCCGATGCGCCGATCGGCCTGGTGCCGGTTGATGCGCTCTACTCGCCGGTGCGCCAGGTCAGCTACAAGGTCGATCCGACCCGCGTGGGCCAGGAACTGGACTATGACAAGCTGACCATCACGGTGGAAACCGATGGCAGCCTGAGCCCGGAAGATGCCTTGGCCTATGGCGCCAAGATCCTTCAGGATCAGCTGCAGCTGTTCGTGAACTTCGAAGACGCGGCGGCTGCGGCCCCGGTCGCACACACCGCCAGCACGGGCGTGGTGGAAGTGGACGACAGCGCCAGCATCAACCGTTACCTGCTCAAGAAGGTCGACGAGCTGGAACTGTCGGTGCGTTCGGCCAACTGCCTGAAGAACGACAACATCATCTACATCGGTGATCTGGTGCAGAAGACGGAAAGCGAAATGCTGCGTACGCCGAATTTCGGCCGCAAGTCGCTGAACGAAATCAAGGAAGTGCTGTCCCAGATGGGTCTGCGCCTTGGTATGGAAATTGCCGGTTGGCCGCCCGAGAACATCGAGGACATGGCCAAGAAGCTCGAGCAGGAATTTTAAGTCCTGCGTGGCGGGAGTGGCCAACCGGCTGCTCCCGCCAGCACAGGCAGGGGTTTCTGGCTGATCCCATTATCAGCCTGGTCCGGGGTACCTGAAACGGCCCCTGAACGAACGGAGAAGACCTATGCGCCATCGGCTCGCCCATCGTAAACTCAGCCGCACCAGCAGCCACCGCATCGCGATGCTGCGCAACATGGCCGCCGCGCTGATCAAGCACGAACAGATCAAGACCACCTTGCCGAAAGCTAAGGAACTGCGCCCCTACGTTGAAAAACTGGTGACGCTGGCCAAGAGCGGTGGCCTGTCCAACCGTCGTCTGGCCGATGCTCGCCTGGGTGACGATACCCAGCTTATCAAGCTGTTCGACGTTCTGGGCACGCGCTATGCGACACGCCAGGGTGGATACACCCGCGTCGTCAAGGCCGGCTTCCGCCGTTCCGACGCAACTGCGATGGCGATCATCGAATTTGTCGATCGCGACGTTGATGCCAAGGGCCAGGATTCAGGCCCGGTCGAAACCTTCGGCGACGACGAATAAGCCTTAACCGGAAGGATCGCCATCATGGCTGACGAGATCGATCTGGGCGCAAACCCTGAAAATGGCTTTGGTGATGAACCGATGCCGCAGGTGGCGATCATCACCCAGTATGTGAAGGATCTCTCTTTCGAGAATCCGAACGCGCCGGCCAGCCTGCAGGTGCAGACCCAGCCGCGGATCGACGTCAATGTGGGCGTCAACGCCCGCAAGGCCGCCGACGACGTTTATGAAGTCGAACTCAAGATCAGCGCCAAGGCCGAAGTCGACGCCGGCGCCGCTTTCATGGTCGAACTTCTGTATGCCGGCCTGTTTGGCCTGAAGAATGTGCCGGAAGAAGCCATCGAGCCTTTCTGCATCATCGAAGGTCCGCGGATTCTGTTTCCCTTCGCGCGTCGCATCATCGCCGATGCCGTGCGCGATGGCGGCTTCCCGCCATTGATGCTCGATCCGATCGATTTTGGTGCGCTGTACATGTCCCAGCAGGGCCAGGTCGGCAACGCGTAAGCGAACAGCACAAACGACAAGACGGGCGGCCTTTGGGTCGCCCGTTTTCGTTTGGGGCACTGTCGCCTTGCACTTTCCGGGGCATTGCCTAATCCGGTGGCGCAATGAACCTCCTCCGCGCCACTGCCACCATTGGCAGCCTTACCCTGATCTCCCGCATCGGTGGCTTTGCCCGCGATGTGCTGCAGGCGTCGTTGATGGGCGCCGGCATGGCGGCGGACGCTTTCCTGATCGCCCAGCGCCTGCCCAATCTGTTCCGCGCGTTGTTTGCCGAAGGCGCTTTTGCCTCGGCGTTCGTGCCGATGTTCAATCGTCAGGTCGGTGCCGATGGCGGCCAGATCGATGGTGCCCGGCGCTTTGCTGAAGATGTGCTGGCGGTGCTGCTGCCGCTGCTGTTGCTGTTCACGGCAGCCATGGTGGCCGGCGCGGTGCCCGTGGTGTGGGCGCTCACCGGCGGTTTTCCCGATGCCGCGCCCACCAAATTCGCCCTCACGGTTGATTTCACCCGCCTCACCTTCCCCTATCTGATGCTGATCAGCCTGACCTCGCTGCTGGGTGGCCTGCTCAATTCCGTCGGACGCTTCGCCGTGAATGCCGCGGCGCCGATCCTGCTTAACATCGTCTTGATCAGCGGCCTGCTGTGGTCGGGCAGCGGCGATGATGTGGCGGCGGCGCGCATGCAGGCGCTGTGCGTCACGCTGGGCGGTATTGCCCAGCTGATCTGGCTGCTGTGGTCGTGCGGCCGCGCCGGGATCAGCCTGCGGCTGCGGCTGCCCCGCCTTACCCCGCAGGTGAAGACCCTGCTCAAACTCATCGTGCCGGCTGCCTTTGGTGCCGGCGCGGTGCAGGTCAATCTGTTGATCTCCACGGCGCTGGCCGCGCGTTTTCTGGGCGATGGCGCGGTCAGCTGGCTGTATTTCGCTGATCGGCTGAACCAGCTGCCGCTGGGCATCATCGGCATCGGCGTCGGCACCGCGTTGTTGCCGGCCATGTCGCGGTTGATTGGTGCCAATGATGTGCCGGGCGCCATCGCCCAGCAGAACCGGGCGATGGAACTGGTGTTGATCCTCACGCTGCCCGCTGCGGCAGGGCTCGTGGTGGCGGCGCAGCCCATCGTGGCGCTGCTGTTCCAGCACGGTGAGTTCACCGCGTCTGACAGCCTGGCAACGGCGGCGGCCTTGTCTGGCTTTGCCTTGGGGCTGCCGGCCTATGTGCTGATCAAGGTGCTCACCCCCGGCTTCCACGCCCGCAGCGACACCAGCACCCCGGTGCGGGTGGCGGTGGTGGCGATGCTGATCAATCTGGCGGGAAATCTGATTCTGGTGTGGCCGCTGGGCCATGTCGGCATTGCCCTGGGCACGGCGATTTCGGCCTGGGTCAACGCAGCGGGGCTGTGGTGGCTGCTCGGCAAGCGCGGCCAGTTTGCGCTGGATGCCAGCGCCCGCCGGCTGCTGCCGCGTTTGGGCGTCGCCACGCTGGCCATGGTGGGCGTGCTGGTTGTGGCCATGCCGGCGCTGGCACCGCTGGCGGCGCGCGGCTTTGCCTGGCAGGCCGCTGCACTTGCGCTGTTGATTGGCGGCGGCGCCTTGGCCTATCTGGCGGCGGCGCGGCTGCTCGGCCTGTTCACCATCAAGAGCCTGATCGCACAAGTAAGACGGAAACGCATATGAAACGGGTTTTTTCGGGCATCCAGCCCACCGGCAATCTGCATCTGGGCAATTATCTGGGCGCCATCCGCAATTGGGTGCGCATGCAGGATAAAGACGAGTGTATCTTCAGCGTGGTTGATCTGCACGCCATCACCGTGGCGCAGGATCCCGCCACGCTGCGGCGCGGCATTCACGAGATGGTGGCAGCGCTGATCGCGGCGGGCCTCGATCCCGAACGCTGCATATTGTTCCCGCAAAGCCGGGTGCGCGTGCATGCCGAACTGGCGTGGGTGTTGATGTGTACGGCGCGGATGGGTTGGCTGAACCGGATGACCCAGTTCAAGGAAAAGAGCGGCAAGGACCGTGAGGGCGCCTCGGTCGGCCTTTATACCTATCCGGTGCTGCAGGCCGCCGATATCCTCGCCTACAAGGCCACGCACGTGCCGGTGGGCGAAGATCAGAAACAGCATCTGGAACTGGCGCGCGACATCGCCATCAAGTTCAACAATGATTTTGGCGTTGAGCTGTTCCCGCCGCCCGAACCGGTGATCGAAGGCCCCGCCACCCGCGTGATGAGCCTGCGTGACGGCAGCGCCAAGATGTCGAAGAGCGACCCTTCCGACCAGAGCCGTATCAACCTGACCGACGATGCCGATACCATCGCTGCCAAGGTGAAGCGCGCCAAATCCGATGCCGATCTGCTGCCATCCGAAGCCGCTGGCCTTGCCGGCCGGCCGGAAGCGGCGAACCTGGTCAACCTGATGGCGGCGCTCACCGAAACGACGGTTGCCCAAGTGCTGGCAGATTTCGGCGGCAAGGGCTTCGGCGCCTTCAAGCCGGCGCTGGCCGACGTGATGGTGGCGAAACTCAGCCCCATCACCGCGCGGTTCAACGCGCTGAAGGATGATGATGTGGCGATCGAAGCGATCTGCGCGCGCGGAGCGGAACGGGCCCGCGCCATTGCCGAGCCGGTGCTGGCGCAGGTGCATCGCGCCGTGGGGTTCATCGCGTAACTGCGACGTTGCGCTGCGGCGTCGAACGGTGTCATTCATGCGCCAGTCAGTTGCTCTGGCGCATATCCGCGCGTAAGATTACCGATAGTCCATGTTGGAGTGCCATCGAATGACCATCCTTCCCAAGGCTCGCTTGGCTCTGCCATTGGTTGCAGCTCTGGCCTTGTCGGCCTGCGCCGCGCCGTTCGAAGCCCGCGTGGCGCGCTTTCAGCAGCTGCCGCCGCCATCAGGCACCAGTTTCGTGATCGAGCCGCGCGACAAGGAAAATGCCGGCGGGCTGGAATTTGCCACTTATGCCAATCTGGTGCGCCAGAAGCTGGTGGCCGCCGGCTTCCAGGAAGCAGCCAACGCCGATGCGGCGGCTTTGACCGTGCAGCTGGACTATCATGTTTCTGCCCCGCGTGAAAAAGTGCAGAGCCGGCCTGCTATTGGCTGGGGCGGCGGCTTTGGCCCGGGCTTTGGCTGGGGCCCCTATTGGGGTGGTTTTGGCGGCGGCTTCGGTGGCTGGGGCGGCGGCTTTGGCGGCGGCTTTGGCGGCTGGGGGGGCGGCTGGGGCGGCGGCTGGAACAATGATGTTTACAGCGTCACCAATTACAACACGGTGGTCGCCATGCGCATCAACCGCAATGCCGACAAGAAGAGCGTATTCGAAGGCCGCGCCGAAACCGTGAGCAACAGCAACAATCTCACCCGCCTGGTGCCCAATCTGGTCACCGCCATCTTCACCAATTTCCCCGGCAACAGCGGCGAAACCGTGCGGGTGCGCTTTGATCCTTCCAAGCCGGATGTGGCACCAACGGTCAAACCCGTGCGCTGATCGCCGCATCACAGGCCGAAAATAGGGGCGTTCCGATTGTTCGGAACGCCCCTATTGCATTTGTGTGAATGTGGATTAACCTTCTGTGTGACTGATGCGAAGGGGGGCTTTCCATGACGGTCTATATTGCGCTGCTGGCTGTGGTTGTTGGACTGATGCCGGTGTTGTTGGACAAGTGGCGTGCGTCTCACAAACACGACATGACACCGCAGCGGGTGCAGCGCCGCCGCTGATTTTTGCGGTTGGCGGCGCGTCGCCGGTTCGATTGCAGTCCATCGTGAGTGGATAGCGCATCATACGGCGTAAAGAACCAGGACGCGCAGCCTCCGGCGGGCAGGCCTGAGGCCTGCACCAATTTGTTTTTCTGCTGGATACGCCCAGCGTTCGTCGTCAGACGGATGGCAACGAGAGTGGGTCCAGGGCCTCAGGCCCTGGCCGGCGGCGGCTCTTCTGCTTCCATACTGCTATCAGTCGCGCGGAGTCGGCTCGCTATAGCCCATGCGGTTGGTGCGATCCTGCGCCCAGGCTTCGATCATCTTGCGATCGCAGCCAGTAAAGCCTGCCGGGCCGACGGCACTGCAGCTGTTGATGCTGTTGCCGGCACCGCCGGTGCCATCACCCAGCAACAAGGCGCGATTCTGCGTGAGCACGCTTTGCCGCGTCTCGGCCTTGCGCAGCCGCTCGGGAATGCGGAACACGTCCGAACCGGGCAGGCGGGCGCACACCACTTGTTCATCGGGTGAACTGGGCTTGGGGCAAGCCTCGTTGTCGAACACCGTCACAAAGCGCTGGCGCGGCCGGCTGCCATCGCCGGTCGGAAGATCAGCCGGCTTCAGCATGGTCGGCCGCGGCGGCGCGGTTGTCGGATTGGCGGGTGGCTGCTGGGCAGCGGCTGGAACCAAGGCGGGCAGCGCCACTGCCAGGGTGAGGGCAAACAGGGGCAGGCGCATCAGGCAAAGGCTCCGCAGACGGGTTTACCCCATCAGATTAGGCGCTTTTGCCGGCGCTGGGAACCGGCAATCGCATGGCTTTCATGCCGTGCCGGGCGTGTCTGACGGCTGAACGAAAGCGCCCCGCGACGGACGGGCCGGCGCGGGGCGCTTTTGTGATCAGGTCAACAGGATCAGTTGGTGGCGGCGGCCTGCATGGCTTCCAGCCGGTTGATGGCGATATCATCGCCAGCAGCCCGCGCAGCGGCAAGATCGGCGGCCACGGCGGCCACGTCGATGTCTGCCACCGGGGTGGCCTTTTCGGCCAGGATGGTCAGGCCGGTTTCGGTCACTTCGGCAAAACCGCCATCGATGAAGAACCGCATGGTGGCCGGGCCGCCATCGGTTTCATGGATGTGGATGGCGCCGGGGCGGATGGTGGACATCATCGGCGCATGGCCGGGCAGCACACCAAAATCACCTTCGGCACCGGGCACGACGACCATCGCCACTTTCGCTTTCGCGAGGCGGCGTTCCGGCGAGACGAGTTCGAAATCGAGCAATTCAGCCATTTTAACCTCCAAGCCCCTCTCCCGTTCGGGGAGAGGGAGGGGCCCGCCGCGAAGCGGTGGGAGGGTGAGGGCAGTGCCTCCAGACCCTCACCCCGCTCGGCTGCGCCGAGTCGACCCTCTCCCCAAATGGGAGTGGGGGGGAACATACGCCGCGTCAGCAGCCAGCTTCTGGGCCTTGGCGACAGCGTCTTCGATGGTGCCGACCATGTAGAAGGCATTTTCCGGCAGGTGATCATATTCACCGGCAACAATCGCCTTGAAGCCCTTGATCGTGTCTTCCACCTGCACGAACACGCCGGGCGAACCAGTGAAGATTTCGGCGACGTGGAACGGCTGCGACAGGAAGCGCTGGATCTTGCGGGCGCGGCTGACGACCAGCTTATCTTCTTCGCTCAGTTCATCCATGCCCAGAATGGCGATGATGTCCTGCAGGCTCTTGTACTTCTGC
>NZ_JANPML010000186.1:0-14296 GCF_031422795.1 Sandarakinorhabdus sp. | reverse complement strand
GGTGCCGATCTCCTATCTCAAATGGGATCATAACCGCGATCTGGCACCGGCCGGCGGGCTGGGCCAGGTGCGGGGGCTTTATCGCCTGCTCGCCCGCCTGCGCGCGGCGCATCCGGATGTGGAGATCGAAAGCTGTGCCGGTGGCGGCGGCCGCATCGATGCCGGCATTGCAGCCTTCACCCACCGTTTCTGGACCAGCGACAATCTCGATGCAGTGTCCCGCGCCCAAATCCAGCGCGGCTTTCAGGCGTTTTTCCCGCCCGAACTGATGGGCGCGCACGTTGGCGCCAGCCCGGCCCATGGCACTGGCCGCCGCCAAACCATGGGCTTTCGTGCGGGCGTCGCGCTGCCCGGCCATTTCGGCGTGGAGATGGACCCGGCGAAACTGCCTGAAACCGAGCGCGCCGAACTGGCCGGCTGGATCGCCTTCCACCAGCAATGGCGGCATTTGCTGCATGGGCAACAACTGGTGATGGGCGAGGGGCCGGATGGGTTGCTGTGGCAGGCCAGCGGCGATGGCGCGCAGTGGCTGCTGCTCGTCACCCGGATCGCGCCGCCGCAGGATCGTCGGCCGCAGCCACTGGCGCTGCCGTTCCTGGCCGGTGCTGGCCCGGTGACGGCCCGGCTGCTGGCCCGTGCTGGCAGCGCCCCGCACCGGGGTTTTGGTGAACCGGAACTGCTGGCGCCACTGTCAACCGACGGCGTGACCTTCCCGGCTGATTGGCTGGCCCACGCCGGCCTACCGCTGCCGCCGCTGCTGGCGGAATCAGTGGCGGTGTTTCACCTCGCCGTGTGACGCGTCAGCCGTTCCGCCGCGCCAGATATTGCCAGAGGATGCCGCGCTGAATCTCGTTGGTGCCGGCATAGATCGAACCGGCGCGGTCGTTGAGATATTTGGGCAACGCCTTGGCTGCCCACGCCGGGCCAACACCCAGCCCGTCGGCGGGCGCGGTAAAGCCGGGCACCGGGCCGCCGGGCAGCGTCAGGTGCGGCTGATAGGCTTCCACCCAGGGCAGGGCCGCTTCCACTTCCAACTCGGTCAGGCGCTGGCTGAGTTCGGTGCCCAATATCTTCAGCGCACTCGCCATCGGGCCGGGCGCGGCGCCGTTGGACAGGCCGGCGTTGAACTGCAGTTCGAGCGCATCCAGTGCCTCGATCTCGGTGCGCAAGGCCGCAATGCGCCCCGGCATCGCCAGCCCGGTTTCGGCAAGATGCACCAGCAGCGTGTCCACCCGTTTGACCAGCGACGGCGCATAGGCGTGGCCGCCGCGTTCGAATTCCATGAGATATTTGGCGACGGTCCAGCCATCATCGATGCGGCCGACGACATTGACCACCGGCACCCGCACTTCGTCGAAAATCACTTCGTTTTGCACATGCTCGCCCGACAGCGAAACGATCGGGCGCACGCTCACGCCGGGCGACTTCATGTCGATCAACAGAAATGTGATGCCCAGCTGCGGCTTTTCCAGCCGGGATGTGCGCACCAGGCAGAAAATCCAGTCCGCATAGTGCGCGTGGGTCGTCCAGATCTTGCGGCCAGTGCAGATGAAATCATCGCCGTCGCATTCCGCCTTCATCTGCAGCGAGGCGAGGTCCGAGCCCGAGTTCGGCTCCGAATAGCCCTGGCACCAGAATTCATCGCCGGCCAGCATGGGGGGCAGGAAACGGCGCTTTTGCTCGTCGGTGCCATAATGCAGCAGCACCGGCCCGCACATGCCCAGTCCCATCGGGGAGAGCGGCGGTGCGCCGGCTTCGGTGGTTTCGCGGGCAAAGATGTATCGCTTGGCCACGCTCCAGTCGCAGCCGCCGGCCTCGATCGGCCAGCTTGGTGCCACCCAACCCTTTGCGTGCAGTTTCTTCTGCCAGGCCAGCGCGACATCGGGCGGCGCATAGACGCTGGTCATGCCAGCGGCAGCCATCTTGAGCTCTGGCGTCAACTCGGCAGCGAGGAAGGCCCGCACCTCGTCACGGAAAGCCAGATCGTCAGCGCTCCAGGCCAGTTGCATCGCGTGTCTCCCTTGGCCCACTCTGGCCTGCATGGCGCATCTGCGAAACCGGCGCTTTTGGGGAGGCGGCTCAGAAGGCGGGCGGCAGGGCAGCGTCTTTCAGGGTGACGCCCAACCGCCTTGCCACCGCCGGCGCGATGGTGCGCATGTCGATCACGCCCAGATCGCGGCCAGCGGGGAGGCCATGGCCATTGGCGATCAGGCTGGAACGCATCGCCGGCACATCAGGGAAATAGCCGTGCATGCCGCGCGTGCCCGTCGCCGCGCCTTGGTCGCCAGCGAGCGCATTGCCCATCAGCCAGCCCGGCTTGCAATTCACCCAGAAGGCGGCCTCTGCCGTGCCGCCGGCCGCGGCGATGGCGGTGCTGTCCATTACCCGGTCGATGCCGGCGGCGGGATCGGCGGCAATTTGCGCCAGCACGGCGGCCACCTTGGCTTTCAGGGCCGCATCGTCGGGCCGGGCCAGCCGGATGGCAGCGCTGCCACCGGCGGTCCACGGGATGGCGTCCCAGCTGGCGATGGCACTGCCATTGTCCGTCAGGCGGATCAGCCCGGCCTTGATGAACGGCACGAACAAATTGGTGGCACGGCTGGTTGGCGCAAAGCCATGATCGGACACGATCACCACCGTGGTTTGCGGGTTTATGGCCCGTGCGGCCGCCACCAACTGGCCAACAGCGGCATCGATCCGCACCAGCACGGCGCGCGCGGCGGGCGAATCCGGCCCGGCCTCATGCTGTTCATGGTCGAAACCGGTCAGATAGACAGTGGCGAAATCCGGCTTGTGGCGGCGCAGCAGGGCGATGGCGTGCTTGGTGCGGCCTTCGTCGCCGGCAATGCTTTCGTCCTTGCCGGTGGGATAAGGGCCGGCTTCGGCAAGCGGCAGGCCCGGCGTCGAGAGAGCGGCCATCATCTTGTCGTCATCGGGCATGCCGGTGCGCCAAATCTGCGGCAGGTTGGCGGTGAGGCCAGCGACGCCCACGCTCACCGGCCAATGCACATTCACCACTTTTTGCCCGGCTTGGGCAGCCGCCTGCCACAAAGTCTCGGTCTTGATATCGCTGGCATACCAGTACCAGCCGTCGGCATTGCCGCGCAGCGGATCGAAGGTGAGATTGTTGGCGATCCCGTGCTGGCGCGGCGCCGTGCCGGTGATCAGCGTGGTGTGGCTGGGGTAGGTGACGGTGGGCAACACGCCGGTCACCGCCGCGCTCACGCCGCCAGCCGCCAAACCGCGCAGGGCCGGCAGTTCAAGGCCGTTGTCGCGGCGCTGCCATTCTTGCGGGCGCAGGCCATCGATAGCGATCATCAATACGGGTGGCGCGGCAGCGGCGGGCAGGGCGAACAGGGCGACGACGAGGGCGACGAGGAGGGCGAGGACAGGTTTCATGTTTCGGCCATGCCGCAGCCATGTTGCAGATACGTGACCTACTCCCAATCCCGCACCCGCAGGCCGGCTTCGAACATGCCCCGTGCGCGCAGGCGGGGGCTGAGAAAGCGGTAGAAAAACCAGTCCTTCACCGCATAGGGAGTGAGGGCATAGAGCAGGCGTTCGGTGAGATTCCAGCGCACATGGCCCTTTTGCGTGCGGCGCGGCGCCGGCCAGCAGACATGATCGGCGGCATGGGTGAGGCGGCCGACTTTCAGGACGCGGTGGATCAGTTCGTGATCATAAAGCACGAACGGCCAGTCATCGCTTTTGGGGCCACCGCAGGCGACCAGCGGCGCGATCCGGAAACATTGGCCAAAGGTGCCGGTGTGGCCCTGGCCGGTCAGCAGGCTGGCGGTGAGTGCCATGCGGTGCCGGATGATGCGGTTCTTGAAGCTGTCGAAGGGGCCGTAAATGTCGAAGGCCTGCACGCCGACGGTTCGCTGGTTGGCGCCGAGCAAGGCATCGGCGCGGCTGATATAGTGTGGCGGGTAGAAGGTATCGGCATCCCAGAAGGCGATGTTTGCCGCGCCCAGTTCCTCCGCGATGGCCAGCCCGCGGCGCAGCGCAAACGTGTGGCCCTGATTGGTTTCGGTCACGAGGCAAGCGCGCGGCTGCCCGGCAATCGCGTCGGCGACGATCTGCGGGCTGGTATCGGTGCTGGCGTTGTCGACGCACACCAGCATGATGTCGTCACGGTCCTGGCGCAACGCGGCTTGCACGGTGGGCGCGATGAAGTTCGCCTCGTTGTAGAAGGCGATGACGATAACCCATTTGGGGCGGAACGCGTCTTGCATGGCCCTTGCCTTACGGTGCGCCTGCTTGACCGGCAAGCGCTGCACCGCCACGCTGGCGGGTGATGCTGGAAAATGCCGATCTGGCGCGGCTGGTGATGCCGCTGGCCATTGGCCTGTTGATCGGGCTGGAACGCGGCTGGCAACAGCGCACGGCCCGGCCTGGCAGCCGGGTGGCGGGCCTGCGCACCTTTGGCCTGTTCGGGCTGATTGGCGGGCTGGCCGGCTTTGTTGCCGATGCCGCGGCCGGCTGGGCGGTTTCGGCGGTGCTGCTGTTTGCCGGCTGTGCGCTGGTGATCATCGGCTATCGGCGCGACAAATCCCCCAGCGCCACCACCGAAGCCGCGGCCCTGGTGACTCTGGGCCTGGGCTGGCTGGCCGGGCATGGCCTGCCGGTGCCGGCGCTGGCGCTGGCCGTGGTCACGGCGTTTCTGCTGAGCCAGCGGGCGCGGCTGCATGGCTGGATCGAAGGGCTTTCCGAAGCCGATTTCCACGCCGTCGTGCTGTTTGCAGTGATTGCCGGCGCACTGTGGCCGGTGCTGCCGGATCGTGCCGTGGGGCCGATGAACGCCTGGAACCCGCGCGAATTGTGGCTGGTGGTGGTGCTGGTGTGCGCCATCGGTTTTGCCGGCTATGTGCTGGGCAAGCGCCTGGGGCCGGGACGCGGCCTGCTGGTCACGGCCGGCGTGGGCGCGATCTACAGCAGCACGGCGGTAACGGCGTCGCTGGCGCAGCGTATCGGCCCCGAACCGGAAAGCCGCCCGCGCCTTGCGGCCGGCATCGCCATTGCGTCGCTGGTGATGTTCGTGCGGGTGGGCCTGTTGGTTGGCCTGCTGGTGCCGTTTGCGTTCGCCGGCTTTGCCCGGGTGGTGGGCCCGGCGGCGCTGGTGGCGCTGGTGCTGGCCTGGCTGCTGGCACGGCGAGCGGCAGCGGCCCCGGCCGGCACAGCGCCCAGCGGCAACCCGTTCGCACTGCTGCCGGCGCTGGGCTTTGCACTGCTGGTGGCGCTGGTGCAGCTGGCCGTGCACTGGATGCAGGCCCGTTATGGGACAAGCGGCGTGGCCCTCACCCTGGCGCTGGCCGGCGCCATGGACGTTGATGCCGCTATCGTCGCCCTGCGTGCCCTGCCGCGCGCCAGCATCGCGCCGGAACTGGCCGGGGCGATCCTGGCGCTGCCGGTACTGCTCAACACGCTGCTGAAACTGGGTGTGGTGCTGGTCACTGCCGGGCGCGCCGGCGGCCAGGCGGGCCTGTCGCTGGCGCTGGCGGCGCTGGCGATGCTGCTGGGATTTGCCCTCGCGGTGCCGGCGATGCTTCCATGATTGTCGCTGCCGCCCGCAGCCAGCCCGGACTGGCGCGATTGATTCCGTCTGCACGGGTTGATTGGCACCGGCCATGCCATTAGGGGTGGGCTTCATGGCGCGCACCCCTTCTCACCCCGCACTTGCAGACGGCGCGCACCCGTTCCCGCACGATCATCTGCTCGGCATCGCGCACCTGAAGCCGTGGGAAATCGCCTTTCTTCTGGATGAAGCCGAACAGTGGGTGGAAATGAACCGCGCCCGCTCCGCCAAACGCGATGACCGTTTGAATGGCCTCACCCAGATCAATGCCTTTTTTGAAAACTCCACCCGCACGCTGCTCAGCTTTGAAATCGCCGGCAAACGGCTGGGGGCAGACGTCGTCAATCTCGGCATCTCCGGCTCCAGCGTGAAGAAGGGCGAGACGCTGCTCGATACCGCGCTGACCCTGAACGCCATGCACCCCGACATGATCGTGATCCGTCACGGATCGTCCGGCGCGGTGCAGCTGATTTCGGAAAAGGTCGATTGCCCGGTGCTCAACGCCGGCGATGGCCGCCACGAACACCCGACGCAGGCGCTGCTCGACGCGCTCACCATTCGCCGCCGCAAAGGGCGTATCGCCGGGCTGCGCGTGGCGATCTGCGGCGATATCCTGCACAGCCGGGTGGCCCGTTCCAACTTCCAGTTGCTGGCCAGCCTGGGTGCCGAAGTGCGCGCCGTTGCCCCGCCGACATTGCTGCCCGACGGGCTTGATGGCTATGCCGTGCAAAGTTTTACCGACATGGATGCCGGCCTTGCCGGCGCCGACGTGGTGATGATGCTGCGCCTGCAGACCGAACGGATGGAAGGCGCCTATGTGCCGTCGCCGCGTGAATATTTCCGCTTTTACGGCCTCACCGAAGCCCGGTTGGCCCAGGCCGCGCCCGATGTGCTGGTCATGCACCCCGGCCCAATGAACCGCGGCGTGGAGATCGACGGCGCGATTGCCGACGATATCGCCCGCAGCGCTGTCACCGAACAGGTGGAAATGGGCGTGGCCGTGCGCATGGCCTGTCTTGATGTCCTCACCCGCAAACGGCGCGGTGTGCCAATAAAACCGGGGGAGGGTTGGGTATGACGCCCAGCGCCCCCATCGCCCTGACCGGCGCCCGCGTCATCTGCCCGGCCACGGGCCACGACGGCATCGCCACCATCGTGCTGAAGGATCGCAAGGTCGCCGGCATCGGCCAGAGCGAGCCACCGTCCGACGCCACGGTGATCGACGCGCGCGGGCTGGTGGTGGCACCGGGGATCATCGATGCCGGCGTGTTCAAGGCCGATACCGCGGCCGCCAATGCCGGCGGCATCACCCGCATGGTGCTGATGCCGGATCAATCGCCACCGCTGGATGAACCGGCGCTGGTCGCCTATGCCCAAGGCTCTGGAAAGCCCGATGTGTGGGTTCACCCGCTCGCCGCCGCCACGCGCGGGCTGCAGGGCGAGGAACTGGCCGAAATCGGGCTGGCCAAGGCGGCTGGCGCTGTTGGTGTCGCCACCGGCCGCCACGCGATTGCCGATGCGCGCGTGATGCATCGCCTGCTCGCCTATGCCCACGGCCATGGCCTGACGGTGGTGAGCCACGCCGAAGAATCCGCGATCACCGCCGGTGCCGTCGCCACGGCCGGCGAATATGCCACCCGCCTTGGCCTCGCCGCGGCACCGGCCTTTGCCGAAGCGCTCGCCATCAGCCGCGATTGCCGCCTGGCCGAAGCGACCGGCGCTGCCCTCCACATCCGCCAGGTCACCACCGCCGAAGGGCTGGCCGTGCTCGCCGCCGCCCGGGCACGCGGTGTGGATGTGACGGCCGGCATCACGCCCGCGCACCTGTTCCTCAACGATATGGCTGTCTCCGGTTTTCGCAGCTTTGCCCGCCTGTCGCCGCCGCTGCGCGACGAACGGGATCGGTTGGCGGCCATCGAGGGCGTACGGGCCGGCCTCATCGATATTCTCGCCTCCGGCCACGATCCGCAAAGCCAGGAAAACAAGCGCCAGCCCTTTGCCGATGCGCGCGCCGGGATGGCGGGTGCGCAAACCCTGCTGGCGCTGGGGCTGGGCCTGGTGCGCGACGAAGTGATCGATTTGCCGCGCCTGGTGGCCATGCTCAGCCTGAATCCGGCCCGACGCTTTGGGCTTGTCGCCGGAACGCTGCAACTTGGCGCACCGGCAGACCTTGTGGTCTTTGACGAAGCCGCCCCCTGGCGTATCGATGGGCGGAAATTTCACGGAGCCGGCAATACGCCATTTGATGGTGTGCCCACCGCCGGCATCGTGCGCATGACAATCAAGGGCGGAGAAGTTGTTTGGCAGGACGGGGTTTGGCGAGCGTGAAGCTGATTGGTGCATTGCTGGTGCTGGCCCTGGTGGCCGGTGATCCGGCGCTCGCCGCTCGCAAGAAGAAGAACAATAAGGGTCGCTCCGGCCGCGCTGTGGCCGCCGCCCCGGCCCGCGTGACGCCGCCACCAGCTTCTGTGCGCCAGGGCGTTGAACTGTGGCGCGCCAGCAAGTGGGATGCTGCCGTTTCGATGTGGCAGCCCTTTGCGCAGGATGGTGATGCCGATGCCATGTTCAACATGGGCCAGGCCTATAAACTCGGCCGCGGCGTCGCGCTCGACAAGGCCATTGCCAGCGACTGGTATCGACGCGCCGCCGTGAAGGGCCATCTGCCGGCCCAGGCCAATCTGGGCATCCTGCAATTCCAGGCCACCGAAAAGGCCGAAGCCGTGCGCTGGCTGAAGGCCGCGGCCGACAAGGGCGAAATGCGCGCCCAGTATGTGCTGGGCATCGTGCACTGGAACGGCGATGGCGCCATGAAATCACTGCCGCTGGCCTATGCCTATCTGGTGCGCGCCGCTGCGCAGGGCCTGCCCGAAGCCACCAAGGCGCTGAACGAACTTTCGCAGGTGATCCCGCCGCTTGACCGTGCCAACGGCTGGCAGATTGCCACCGCCCTGGCCAACGGCAACGGCGTGCCTGCCCAGTTCCAGCCCGGCATCCAGCCGCCACCGCTGTTGCCCGTCACCACGCCGCCGCCGCCGGTGGTGGTGGCCGCTGCGCCCGCCCCCGCTTCTGGCGCCGCTTCTGGCACCAGCACCGCCGCGCTGAACGCCGCCGCGCTGAAAGCTGCTGCCGACGCCGCCGGCGAAGGCGACACCGAGGAAACCCAGGACGCAGCGCCTGCCGCCGAGCCCATGCGCCAACCCGCTCCGGCCGCCGCCACCCCGCCGTTCGCCCCGCCCACTGCGCGCCCTTCGCGCCCAGTTGACAGGGCCGCCGAAGCTGCCGCCGAAAAGAAAGCCGCCGCTGCCGAAGCTGCTGCCGAAAAGAAAACCGCCGCTGCCAAAGCGGCCGCCGACAAACGCGCCGCCGAAAAGAAACTCGCTGCCCAGAAGGCCGCCGAAGCCGCCAAGGAAACCGGCTGGCGCATCCAGCTTGGCACCTATCCCAACCAGAAAACCGCCATGCAGGCCTGGACCAAACTTGCCGCCGCCAACAAAAAGGCAACCAAGGGCCTGCACCCGACCATCGGCAAATTCGGCGGCAATTTCCGCCTGCAAGTTGGGCCATACCCCACCCGTGACGAAGCCCGCGACGGCTGCAAGACGCTGGAAATCGGCAAGAACGGCTGCTTCGCGCTCAATATCGATTGAGGGTGCGTCCCACGAAGTCCATCACGCCGCGGGCAGATCCTTCGCCAACCGGTCGCGCAACTCGCGGCGCAGGAACTTGCCGCTGGCGTTGCGCGGCAGCGGTTCGGCCATGAACCAGATGTGGCGCGGCACCTTGTAATTGGCGATCAAGCCGCCGACGAAACTGCGCAGCGCCGCCTCGTCCAGGCTCTCGCCGGGCTTCAGCACCACGGCCACGGCCACCTCCTCACCCAACCGGTGATCAGGCACGCCGAACACGCAGCATTCGGCCACCGCAGCATGGCGGTAGATGGCGGCTTCAACTTCCGCGCAATAAACATTCTCGCCGCCGCGCAGCACCATGTCCTTCTTGCGATCGACGATGAAGATGAAGCCGTCGGCATCGATGCGGGCCACGTCGCCTGTGTGCAGCCAGCCATCGGTGATCGAAGCGGCGGTCGCTTCCGGCCGGTTGATATAGCCCTTGATGACGGCGGCGCCCTTCACCCACAACTCACCAATCTCGCCCGGTCCCACCATGTTGCCGGCGTCATCAACGCATTTGGCTTCAAAACTGGGCATGGCAGGCCCGGCGCTATCGGGCTTGTCGACAAAGAAATCGCCGGAGACGGACGTGATGATCCCGCAGGTCTCGGTCATGCCATAACCGGTGCCGGGGCGCGCGCCAGCCACCTTGTCGTCGATCTTGTGCACCAGATCCGGCGGCACCTGGGCGCCGCCGCCCGACATCGCCGTCAAGCTCGACACATCGGCAGTGGCGAAATCCGGGTGGTTGATCAACTCGCGCGCCATCACCGGCACACCGCCGATGGAGGTGACGCGCTCCTGCGCGATGATGCGCAGCGCCTCGCCAGCGTCCCAGCGATACATCAGCACGATGGTGCCGCCCGCCGCTGTCACGGGATAGGCACCGCAATTGTTGGCGGTGACATGGAACAGCGGCGTCGTCAGCAGCGCCACTGGCACTTGTGCCACAGCGGGCGGCTCCACCCCCTTGGCCCGCTGCATCGCCAACGCCGTCGAGGCCGCAGAATACAGCAAGTTGAACAAATTGGTGACACAGCCGCGATGGGTGAGCTGCGCGCCCTTGGGAAAACCCGTCGTGCCCGATGTGTAGAAGATGCAGGCATCTGCATCGGGATCGATCGCCACATCGGGCATGGCGCCGCCGTGCGCCAGAACATCGGTGTAAGGCGCAACCCCCGGTTCGGCCCCGCGCAGCCGCACGCCCACGAGGAGAAGGCCAGCCGGCGGTGCAGCAATCTCCCGATAGCGGTCGAGCCGCTCGGCATCGAGGAACATGGCCTTGGGCGCGGAATCATCGAGCGCGTAGGCCATCTCCTCAGGCGTCCACCAGGCGTTCATGCCAACAACGGCGATGCCAGTCGAAACGCAGGCCCAATAGATCAGCAGCCATTCCGGATAGTTGCGCATGGCAATCGCCACCCGGTCGCCCGGCCCGATCCTCTGCGCCGCCAGCCACGCCGCGATGGCATCCACCCGGGCATGCGCCTCGCCATAGGTCAGTCGCTCATCGCCATAAACCAGATAGGTCCGATCAGCGAACGCCGCCGTCGATCGCCACAAGGCCCGCACATCGGGCAGCGCATGGCGGTACGCCCGCACCATGATGCCACCCACCGCAATCGGAGCAATCTCGAACGCCCCCCCAGCCCCCGTCAATTCCTCCCGCGCCTGCGCCAGCTCAGCGTAATGCATAACCCTCCCCAGAGTTTCGTTCCTGGCTGACGGTGATACACGCGATCTGGCGCCCGGTAAGCTATCTAGAGCCATCGGATGGAACGCCGCCTGCCGCCAAAATCACGGGCACGGCGGTTCTGTCAAAAGGGGCAGTGCCGCCGAAATCCGGCGAACCCTGATCCGCTATTTGCGCCGATCGAACGTGCCCGCCTTGATCGCGATTGGCCTGGCGGTGGGATAGAATTGCACGAATGTGGTTTGTACGGCCCCATGGGTGATGTGGCAGCTATAGCAGCTTGTGTTTGCCGGCAGCACCTTTGCCGGCTTGTCAGCCTCATGGATGAAGAAGCCCCAGCCCGTCTTGAAACGCTTTGAATCGCGAACATGCACTTCCAGATCAAAGCGCTCCTCGGTCTGGAAGATGCCGGATTTGTTGATCGAACCCTTGCTGCTGCCGACCCGGCTTTCCTTGACAAACGTTGTGCCTTCCGGCCAGCGGCCGGTCTTCTTGAACGCCTGCCACGACACCGGATCGACAAAGACATTGTCGACCATCGCATGATCCATGCCGATTGGCGTCTCGCTGTAGTTCATGTTGACGCCGGATGAGAGGAACACCCATTCGCGGTAATCCTTCGGCGCGATCAGTTCGCCGGCGGCGTTGTATTTTGGCGCCGCCAGCGCGTTCGTCGCGTCAAGCAGCAAGAACAGTGGCGACAGCAGCATGGCTGCAGTGGAAATCGTCATGGGGAGGTCCTTTCAGAAAAGCGGCGTCCAGCCGTGAAATGCGCGCGATAATCGCTGGGCGGCAGGCCGAATTGCCGTTCAAAGGCGCGCCGGAAGCTGTCGTCGCTGGCAAAACCGTTGGCGGCGGCGATTTGCTTCATCGTCGCGCCGGTGCTGGTGAGTTGCTGGCGCGCCGCATCAAGCCGCAGCATTTCAACATAGGCAGCCGGCGTCATGGCAAAGCTGTCTTGAAAGGCCCGGCTGAATTGCCGTGGGCTGAGCGCCACCCTGCTGGCGAGCGCAGCCACCGACAGGTCGGCGTGCAGATTTGCCACTATCCAGCCGGCCAGATCGGCAAAGCGATCACCAGCGCGCGATTGCAGGCGCAGCGGCTCCGAATATTGCCGCTGGCCGCCGGCACGCTTGAAATAGACAACAAGGTCACGCGCCACGCTTATGGCGAGGCCAGGGCCAAAATCTTCCTCGATCAAGGCCAAGGACAGGTCGATGGCGGCGGTAATGCCCGCCGAGGTGTAAAAGCGCTCATCCTTGATGAAAATCGCATCCGGTTCGAGGCAAAGCGCCGGAAATTTCGCTGCTACGGCACGGGCGTGGCCCCAATGCGTCGTCACCCGGCGCCCGTCGAGCAAACCGGTCGGCGCAAGGCCGTAGATTCCGGTGCACACCGACACGATGCGCCGCACGTTCGGGGCGCAGGCGCTTACCACGCTGGCCACACGGTCTGCGGTATCGCCGCGCCGCAGGCCTTCGCCGCCGGCGATGATCAACGTGTCGAGCCTGTCCGCAGCGGCCAGCGCGCCATCAGGCATGATCCGCATCCCCGCTTCGCTGGTGAACGGCGCGCCATCGATACCCAATATGGTCACGGCATAGGCACCGGGCCGGGCCTGGTTGGCGGCACCAAAGGCATCCAGCGGCCCGGTCAGATCAAGCGTCTGCACGCCGTCAAAACCGACCAGTCCGATCCGCAAGGGTGCTTCTGTCATTCCGATATCCACAGGCAGCGACGTACACCGCGAGCAATACGACAGAAACGCCGTTCATCCGACAATTTCGGACATTCGCGGCGGCGCAGCCGGCCCGTCAGGCCAAAGGCTTTGCACGACCGATCTTGGGCGCGACGTGAAGCAACCGGGGGCAGGGGTTATGGCCCTGCCCCCGGGGGCTGCAACTGGACTTCCGTAATTCAGGCCGCCGCTTGCGCCGCCAGCCCCGGCCATTTCGCCCACAGGGCGGTGCGGCGGGTGGCCACCTCGTCCCGCGCCTTGGCTTTGACCGGGCCAAAGCCGCGAACGTCCATCGGGAGTTTGGCGATGGCGAGTGCGAGGCCGATGTTGGCGGGGTTCAAGTCGGTGAGCAAGCGCTCGATGTCGGCTTCGTATGCGGCGATGTCGGTGCGTTCGTGGCGGCGTTCTTCGCTGTAGCCGAAGACATCGAGCTTGCTGCCGCGCAGGCCTTTGGCTTTGGCGAGCAGGGCGAAGGCCTTGAAGATCCACGGGCCAAAGCTGATTTTCCTGGGGCGGCCGGTGGCGGGATCGATGCGGGTGATCAGCGGCGGGGCGAGCAGCACGCGCGGTTTGCCGCCGGCGAATTGGGCGGCATATGCGGCTTCGAAGCGGCCATCCGAATAGAGGCGGGCGACTTCATATTCGTCCTTGTAGGCCATCAGCTTGTAGAGGCTTTTGGCCACCGCTTCGCCGAAGGCGTCGCCACCTGCGGTGCGGGCGCGTTCCACCTGGGCCTTGAAGCGGGCGGCGTAGGCGGCGTCTTGATAGAGGATCAGATCGGCTTCGCGCTTGGCGATCATCTCGTCCAGCGTGGTGGCCGGCGGTTCCGGCTGCGGGCCACGCGTGGCTTCGACCAGCGCCAGCACCTGATCGGGGCGGGTGGCGAGCAGGCGGCCCAGCGCAAAGGCCTTCTTGTTGAAGGGAATGGCGACGCCGTTGAGTTCGATCGCGGCTTCGATGCTTTCGCGCTTCAGCGGGATCAGACCCTTTTGCCAGGCATAGCCCATCAGCAGGATATTGCTGCCGATGGCATCGCCCAGCAGGGCGGTGGCGACGGTATCGGCGGCGATGAAATCGCAGGCGTTGGGGTTTGATGCCTTGCGGATGGCGCGTTCGACGCTGGCGCTGTGGAAATCGAAATCGCGGTTGCGCACGAAATCGCTGGTCGGCGCGATATCGGCGTTGGCCACCACGGCGGTGCGATCGGGCACCATCAGCGTTTGGGTTGGCTTGTCGGCGGCGACCACGGCATCGCAGGCCAGCACGACATCGGCGCTGCCGGCCATGATGCGCGGGGAAAGCAGGCCATCGTTGGTCTGTGCAATGCGGACGTGGCTGTAGACCGCGCCGCCCTTCTGGGCGAGGCCGGCCATATCGGCGGTGGTGCTGGCCAGGCCCTCGATATGCGCCGCGGTGCCAAGCAGCGCCGACACAGTGAGCACGCCGGTGCCGCCGATGCCGGTGACCATGATGTTATAGCCATGGCCGGGCGCCGGGATCACCGGATCAGCCAGGTTGCCCACATCGAATTCCGCCTTGGATTTCTTCACTTCGGCATCGTCCACCGTCACGAAGCTGGGGCAGAAGCCTTTGACGCAGCTGTAATCCTTGTTGCAGCT
>NZ_JANPML010000185.1:0-11863 GCF_031422795.1 Sandarakinorhabdus sp. | reverse complement strand
CAGGCGCAACTGGCCAGCGATGGCGGCGGCGCAGCACGCGCCTATTTGGAACGGCGCGGTGTGCGCGCCGAAACGGTAAAGGCTTTTGCGCTGGGCTATTCCCCCGATTCGCGCACCGCCTTGCGCGGCCATCTGAAAGACACCACCGCCGACAAGCTGCTGGAGGCCGGCCTGATCGGCAAGACCGATGCGGGCGAAACCTATGACCGGTTCCGGGGCCGTCTGATGTTCCCGATCCGCGATGCGCGCGGACGGGTGGTGGGCTTTGGCGGCCGCGCGCTGGGTGACGTACAGCCCAAGTATCTCAACTCCGCCGATGGACCGCTCTTCGACAAGGGCCGGCTGCTCTACAATCTCGATCAGGCCGGGCCGACAGCGCGCAAGGCAAACCGGCTGATCGTGGTCGAAGGCTATATGGACGTGATCGGCCTTGCCCAGGCTGGCATTGGCGAGGCCGTTGCCCCGCTGGGCACCGCGATGACCGAAACGCAGCTCGCACTGGCGTGGCGGCTGGTTGATGTGCCGGTGCTGTGTTTCGACGGCGATGCCGCAGGCGGCCGCGCCGCCACCCGCGCTGCCATGCGGGCGCTGCCGCTGCTCAAGCCCGGCAAATCGCTGCGCATCGCCACCCTGCCGGCGGGGCAAGACCCGGACGATATCTGCCGCACCGGCGGCGCCGCCGCGTTTGAAGCCGTGCTGGCCGCTGCCGTGCCGCTGATCGACCATATCTGGGCCACCGAAACCGCCGGCATGGACACCGCCACCCCCGAACGCCGCGCGCAAGCCCGCCAGCACCTGCGCGAAGCCGCCGCCAGCATCGGCGACCCCGATGTGCGCGCGCTGTATCAAGCCGAATTCAGCCAGCGTTTCGAAGCGGCGTTCATGGCGCGGCCACAGCGCCCAGCATGGACACCGCGAAAGCCGGGCGAACGCTGGCAGCCGCCCATCCCTGGTGCCACGCCGGCACTGAAAGCCCTGGTGGCGCGCGGCAATGATCCGATGATGGATGCCGTGCTGGCTGGAGTGCTGGCGCGACCGGCGTTGGCCGATATCCACCACGACGGGCTGGCAGCGCTGCGCCCCGACGATGACGGCGCTGCCGCTGTGCTGACCGCGGCACTGGCGGCCACGGCGGCCGATCATGGCCTTGAAAGCGCGGCCCTGGCTGCCCATCTCACCGATATAGGATTGGCAGCCGAAGCTGAACGCATCCGACGCGGCAACAATCTGCGATTGAGTTTTACGCGGGCAGAAACGCCAGCCAACGTCGCTGAAGCTGATTTCGCCATGACGCTGGCGCAGGCCACCGCCCGCGCCGGGTTGGTGCAGGCGCTGGCCGAAGCGACGATACGGTTCCAGTCCAGCCTTGATGAGGCAGACTGGGAGGCGCAGCAGAATTTGCGCCAGGAAATCGAGGCGCTTGATGCGGCGATGTTGAAGCTGGCGGAATCACGGCGAGAAGGCTAAGAGGCGCGGTATAATATGCGTGCAGCATTCGCCTGCCCCGCCGGAGCCAGACTCTAGCGGGCGGGCTTTTGTACGTTATTCATGGGTTTAAGGCCGGGGTTTTGGGCACCGGCCCAGTTCAAGGACGTAGAATCGGATGGCCAAGACGGTCTCGAACGACGCCACGGATGCCAAAGCGGATGGCGATGCTCCGCTCATTGATCTCAACGAAGCCTCGGTTAAAAAGCTGATCGCCCGTGCCAAGAAGCGCGGTTACATCACCTATGACGAGATCAACGAGGCCTTGCCGCAGGATCAGATGACCAGCGAGCAGATCGAGGACGTGATGTCCGCGATCAACGAAATGGGCATCAACGTCGTCGAGAACGAAGAAGCCGCCGACGACGGCGACACGCCGGAAGAGGAAGAAGCCGAAGCCGAACCGGTGGACGGCGATCTGGCGCCGGCACCGGTTACCGTGGTCAAGGCGCCGCTGGACCGTACCGACGATCCAGTGCGCATGTATCTGCGCGAAATGGGCGCCGTCGAGCTGCTGAGCCGCGAAGGCGAAATCGCCATCGCCAAGCGCATCGAAGCCGGCCGCAACACCATGATCGCCGGCCTGTGCGAAAGCCCGATGACCTTCCAGGCCATCATCGATTGGTCGATCGCCTTGAACGAAGGCCGCATGCAGCTGCGCGAGATCCTTGATCTCGAAGCGATGCTGGCCAAGGTGCCGGGCGAAGACGGCGGCGATGCCGAAGAAGGCAGCGACCTGCCGACCGTGCAGTTCAAGGAAGATGAAGAGCCGGAAGCCGAAGCGCCGCCGGCCGACGAGGAAGACGAATTCACCGAACGTCGCGCCCAGCAGCGCGCTGCCGAAGCCGAGGAAGACGACGAAGGCGGCCTTTCGCTCGGCCAGATGGAAGAGCAGCTGAAACCCGCTGCGCTGGAAAAATTTGCCGAAATCACCAGCACCTACAAGAAGTTCCACAAGCTGCAGGAATCGCGGCTGGCATCGATGCATGGCGGCCCGGTTTTCGCCAATGGTGATGAAAAGAAATATCAGAAACTGCGCGAGGAACTGACCCGCGGTGTGCAGTCGATCCACTTCAACAACAACAAGATCGAGCTGCTGGTCGAAGCGCTCTACACCCAGAACAAGCGGCTGATGGCGCTGGGTTCCAACATGATGCGCCTGGCCGACAAGCACAAGATCGTGCGCAAGAGCTTCTTGGATGAATATGTTGGCAACGAGCTGACCGAAGGCTGGCTCGAGCGCGTTGGCGGGATCGACAAGAAGTGGGCGGCCTTTGCCGGCGCCGAAGTCGCGTCCATCGATCAGAACCGCCGCGAACTGGCCGGCATCGCTGAAACCACCGGCGTTGATCTGGGTGAATTCCGCCGCATCGTCAACATGGTGCAGAAGGGCGAACGCGAAGCCCGCATCGCCAAGAAGGAAATGGTGGAGGCCAATTTGCGCCTCGTCATCTCTATCGCCAAGAAATACACCAACCGCGGCCTGCAATTCCTTGATCTTATTCAGGAAGGCAATATCGGCCTGATGAAGGCGGTGGACAAGTTCGAGTATCGCCGCGGCTACAAATTCAGCACCTATGCCACGTGGTGGATCCGCCAGGCCATCACCCGCTCGATCGCCGATCAGGCGCGCACCATCCGTATTCCGGTGCACATGATCGAAACAATCAACAAGCTGGTGCGTACCAGCCGGCAGATCCTGCATGAAATCGGCCGCGAGCCGACTCCGGAGGAGCTGGCCGAGCGGCTGTCGATGCCGCTGGAAAAGGTGCGCAAGGTGATGAAGATCGCCAAGGAGCCGATCTCCCTTGAAACGCCGATCGGCGACGAGGAAGACAGCCATCTGGGCGATTTCATCGAAGACAAGAACGCCGTCATTCCGGTGGACGCTGCCATTCACAGCAACCTGAAGGAAACCGTGACGCGTGTGTTGGCCAGCCTGACCCCACGTGAAGAACGCGTGCTGCGCATGCGTTTCGGCATCGGCATGAACACCGATCACACGCTGGAAGAAGTCGGCCAGCAGTTCAGCGTGACCCGCGAACGTATCCGCCAGATCGAAGCCAAGGCGCTACGCAAGCTGAAGCACCCGTCGCGCAGCCGCAAGATGCGCAGCTTCCTCGACGTTTGAGGCTGCCACCCAGCTGGAACTGAAACGGGCGGTTGCCAATGGCAGCCGCCTGTATCATTTTTGGGCCATGATGATCCGTTCCGCCGCTGCGCTTTCCGCCTTTCTGCTGTGCACGTCGGCGGCCCCTGCCCCGTCCCCCGCCAACCTCGCCCTGGCCGCGGCCCTGGCAGCCAACATGTGCGGGCAAGGTGAAGGCACCGGCGCCGCCACCAAGGCCAGCATCGTGCTGGTGCCCGGCCTGACCCCGGCCCATATGGCGGTGTCTGATGTGCAGGGCGCGCAGGCCTTCTTCGATCAGGGCTTTGGCCAGTTGTGGGGCTTTGACTACGACGAGGCGCTGAAAAGCTTCCGCGAGGCCAAGCGGCTCGATCCTGATTGCGCCATGTGCAGTTGGGGCGAAGCGCTGGCGCTCGGCCCATATATTAACAGCGGCCCGATCAACGCCGATACCATCGCGCAGGCCCGTGCGCTCACCGCCCGTGCCTTGGGCAGCAACCGGCTTTCAGAACGGGACCGCGCCCTGATGGACGCTGTCCACGCTCGCCACGCACCGGGCGGCAAGAAGGATGGCGTCCACGGCGATCTTTATGCCGATACCATGATCGGATTGGCGGCACGCTGGCCCGATGACGATGTGGTGGCGATCCTGGCCGCCGAAGCCATCATGACCAGCCAGCCCTGGGATTATTGGGAAGCCGGCGGCAAGATGCCCAAGGCCCGGGCCGGCAAGGCATTGGCACTGGTGGACACCGTGCTGGCGCGCAACCCCCAACAGCCGCAGGCCATCCACTTGCTGATCCACCTGACCGAGGCCAGCGCCAATCCGGCCCGAGCCGCCGGCCCCGCGGCGCTGCTTGGCGACCTGGCGCCCGGCGCACCGCACATGGTGCACATGCCCAGCCACACCTGGTATCGCATCGGCCAATTCGATCGCGCCATCAGCGCCAACAAGGCTGCCGTCGCCGCCGACGAAGCCTATGCCCGCGCCGTTGGTGCCGAACCGAAATTCTACGGCTATTTCACCCATCACACGCATTTCCTCGCATCATCGGCCGTGCAGATCGGTGACAAGGACACCGCGCTGGCGGCCGCCGCCGGGCTGGAAGCCGCCGTCGATCCCGCCAAGGTCGCCACATCGCCGTGGCTGGAAATGCGGCTGATCACGGCCCTGCACACCCGCACCCAGTTCATGGCTCCGGCTGAAATCCTCGCGCTGCCGCTGCCCGACAAGCGCCTGCGCCGGCTCAACATCGCCCTGCACGGCGCGCGGGCCGAGGCACTGGCCATGAGCGGCAATCCCGACGGTGCGGAAGGCGAACTGAAGGCGCTGCGCATCGCCCGCGATGCACTGGAACGGCCCACACGCCGGCGCCGGGCGGGCGGCGGCGACATGGAGTTTTCTGCCATCTCCGATGCCGTCGCCCGTGGCCGGATCGCCACGGCGCGCGGCGACGTGGCAGGGGCGCTGAGGGCGTTTGGTGCTGCCGAGGCCATCGAAGCCAATCTGCCCTATCAGGAACCACCGCTGTGGCCATTGCCGATTTCAGTGCTGTCGGGGCAACTGCGGTTGGCGCAAGGCGATGCCGCTGGAGCCGCCGCCGATTTCCGGCGCGCGCTGGCGCAGCGGCCCGGCAATCGTCTGGCGATGGACGGTCTGACAACTGCTCGGGCGGGCTGACACCGACTGACACTGATCTGTTATAGTCTTGCACGACAGTTTTCGCTGAACTAGCGTGCGCGCATGATCCCACGCTCTGCTATCGCTCTTGCTTCCTTCATCTTTTTGTCGGCAGCGGCACCTGATCCGATCTTGAACCGGGTCATCACCGAGGCACGGGCCAATCCGCCCACCAGCCTGGCCTTCGAACGCCAGACCCGAACCGTTTCGCAGGAAAACGGCGGCGAGAACGAAAGCCAGCTGCGGGTTGATCGCTGGGATGGCCGCATCTTCACGTTGGTCAGTATCAATGGCAAACCGCCGGCGGCAAAGGAAGCAGACTCATTTCGCAAGGCCGCCGGCGCGCGCCCGGTGCCCGGCTATTATCGCATCGCCGATCTGTTGAAGGCCGGCGCAGTGCGGTTGAACGATCCCCAGGGCCGCTTGGTCTATCGCGTGACCGGGCTGCCCAAAGGCACAATCAGTGTTGGCAAAGACGTCTCGGCCAACGTGATGGCTGATTTCTTTGTCGATGCCAGTGGCGCTCAGCCCTATGTGACGCGCACGCGCACGGTGTTGATCAAACCGCTCTCATTCTTTATGGTGGCCAAGCTGGACAGCCTGGAAATCATCAATGATTACAAGTTAGATGGCAATGGAAAGCCCTATCTGGCCCACGCCACACAGGCCATTGCCGGTGCCCAATTCGGGAAACAAGGGACCACCCGCATCGAATCCAATTATTCGATGCTGCGTTAAGGTCAGGACCTTTCAAATTCATGCCCCGGCCCGGGCTTTGCTGCGTTGGCAGCATTTGAAGTGGCTCGCGTTCGGCCGTTCATCAAATCGCAACAGGTGATGCCGCAATGCAACGCTGTTGCGGCATTTGAAGTTTTGGCACGACACGTCGGCCTGTCGCAACTTGTGGCGAATGTTCGCGATGGTCTAACGGATGGCGCAATGAAAACCGGTCGATATCAGATGTTCCTGCCGCTGCTGGCCAGCTTGCTCATGGCTGCCGCACCTGCCGATGAGCTGCGGCTGGACACCTTGCGCGACGCCATCATCACCGATGCCCGCGCAACTGATCCGGCCGGCTTCGCCTTTGATCGCACCACCACGGCCATTCGGCGCGGGCCTGGCATCAAGGAAAAAACCGTCACGGTCGAACGCTGGGACGGCAAGCGCTGGTCGCTGGTCAGCGTCAATGGCAAAGTGCCCAGCGCCAGCCACCTGAAGACATTCCGCAAGGCCACCGCGGCCAACCCGGTGCCCGGCTATCACCGGATGGCATTGCTGATGGCGGCGGCGTCGAATGTGGCGGTGGATGGTGACGGCCGCAAGACGCTGACCATCCCGGTGCTGCCGGCCGGCACCGTACGCACCGACACCGGCGACATTTCCAGTCATCTTTCGGGCGAAGCGGTGATCGCCAGCCACGACGGCAAGCCCTATGTCGCTCGCCTGAAGGTGAAAGCGCGCGAGAATTTCAAGCTCAACCTGCTGATCAAGGTCACCAATTTCGAACAGATCAGCGATTACCGGCCAGGCCCAGATGGCCGCCCGCGCCTCGCCAGCCAATCAGCCGACAGCAAGGGCAGCATGTTCGGCTTTTCCGGCGGGCAGACCGACGAAGTCGTTTACGCCTATCGCTGATCGACCGCCCGCCGACCTTCGCACAATGACAGGATTGTCAGGCCGCGCGCACGACTTTAGCTGTGGTGCACAAAGGGGATTTGACGATGCGTTTTGAAGGCACCACCGGCTATGTTGCCACCGATGATCTGAAGGTTGCGGTCAACGCCGCTGTCACTTTGCGCCGGCCATTGCTGGTCAAGGGCGAACCCGGCACCGGCAAGACCGTGCTGGCCCAACAGATCGCCAACGCCTTCGATGCGCCGCTGATCGAATGGAACGTCAAATCCACCACCAAGGCCCAGCAGGGCCTGTATGAATATGATGCCGTTTCCCGCCTGCGCGACAGCCAGTTGGGCGACACGCGCGTTTCCGACATTTCCAACTACATCCGCCGCGGCAAGATGTGGGAGGCGTTCACGTCGGAACAACTGCCCGTCCTGCTGATCGACGAGATCGACAAGGCCGATATCGAATTCCCCAACGATCTGCTCACCGAACTGGATCGCATGGAGTTCGACGTTTACGAAACCGGCGAGCGCATCAAGGCCACCCAGCGCCCGATCGTGATCATCACGTCGAACAATGAAAAGGAACTGCCCGACGCTTTCCTGCGCCGCTGTTTCTTCCACTATATCAAGTTCCCCGATCGCGACACGATGGAAGCCATCGTGCGCGTGCACTATCCCAACATCCAGCGCGCGCTGGTCGGTGAAGCCATGAACATCTTCTTTGATATGCGCGAAGTGCCGGGCATGAAGAAAAAGCCTTCCACCAGCGAGCTGCTCGACTGGCTGAAGCTGCTGATGCATGAAGATCTGCCGGTGGACGTGCTGCGCAACCGCGACACCAAATCGCTGATCCCGCCGCTGCACGGCGCGCTGCTGAAGAACGAGGCCGACGTGATGTTGTTCGAACGCCTCGCCTTCATGAGCCGCAGAGGCCAATAGCTGGGGCTGGCCTGAGGCTCAGCTTCTTACTTGGGCTTGAAATTCAGCGTTGCCCGGCCCGTCCCCAACGGTGCGGCCGGGGTATAGAGTTCAGCATAAACCCGCCCCGCCGCCAGATCGGCCCGCGCCAGCGCGTCGAGCACCAAATCGGCGCTGGCGCGGTTCTGCCCGCGCAGCATGATCGACGCCAGCACCGGCCCTGGCCCGCCTTCGTGGCTGCGATGCAGGGCGATAGCGAACGGTGCATCCTTGCCGCTGCCACGGGCCGTCACATCAGCATGCATCCGCGCCGTCGTGGGTTCATAGGTGAAGCGCAGCGTGGCCCTGGCTGAGCCAGCACCGGACAGGCTGGCCACGGCCCGTTGCGGCCCCGGCGCTTTCCCGGCCACCAACGCCGGCGTGCTGAACGGCGGCTGGCGCGGTTTGGCCAGTTGCTCCCAACCATAGGCCAGGGCCAGCAACCGGGGCTCGCTGAAGGCCGGGCCGAGCAGTTCCAGCCCGACCGGCAGCCCGCGCGGGGTGAAACCGGCCGGAAACGCCAGCGCCGGCAAGCCCGTGTCCACACTCAATCTGCAATTGTTGTGAACAACATGCGCCCCGATCACTGGCGGGCGGCCCAGCGCGGTGGGATAAAGCAGCGCGTCCAGCCGCTCCTTGGCGAACAGCGCGTCCGTCACTGCCCGCACCACGTTTCGCTTGGCCAGGGCCAATTGGTGACCGGGCGACTGCCGGCCGGTTTCAGCCAGCGCCTCACGCATCGGCTTGTCGAGTTGGTCATGGTGCAGCCCGGCATTGACGATCTGCGCCAGCGACGTCACCGGCACGCCCGGACTGGCCGCCAGATAGCGCTGCAGATCCGCGGCAAATTCGAACTTTCGGGCATTGCTGTCGGTCAACATGTCAGCAAGGCCGGGGATCGCCACCTCGATCACCTCGGCGCCAGCCCCGCGCAGAGACGCAATGGCCTTTTCGTAAACGTCCTTGCCTTCCGTATCCTCCGGCACAACGGCAAACAGGCTGCGCACCACCCCGATGCGCGCGCCCTTCAACGCCCCGGCTTGCAGCGCATCGGCATAGGATTTGGGCATATGGGCGCCGGCCCCCTTGGTCACCGCATCTGCCGGGTCCTCACCAACGGTCGCATCCAGCATCGCGGCCAGATCCGCAACGCTGCGCGCCAATGGCCCGGCGACATCCTGCGTGTCCGACAACGGAATCACGCCCGTCCGGCTCCCAAGCCCGCGCGTGGTGCGAATGCCAAACAGATTCTGATAGGCAGCCGGAACCCGGATCGAACCACAGGTATCGCTGCCCATGCCGGCGGCGGCAAAACTGGCCGCCACCGCCGCCCCGGTGCCACCGCTGGAGCCGCCGGGTGAACGCTGCACATCATAGGGATTGCGCGACTGACCGGTGAGCGAGGAAATGGTGGTGATGCCGATGGCCAGTTCGTGCATGGTCGTCTTGCCCAGGATGATCGCGCCAGCGGCCCGCAGCTTTGCCACCTGGAAGGCATCTTGCGCCGGCACTACCGTCGCCAGCGCCAGAGCGCCGCCGCTGGTCGGCATATCCTTCGTTTCGAAATTGTCCTTCACCAGCACCGGAATGCCGTGCAGCGGGCTCCGTGGGCCCTTGGCAGCGCGTTCCTTGTCCAGCGCGTCGGCCTGCGCCAGCGCGGCGGGATTGAGGGTGACAATGCTGTTCAGCGCCGGGCCTTGGCTGTCATAGGCGGCGATGCGGGCCAGATAGGCCTCCACCAGTTGCCGCGAGGTAACCGCGCCCCCTGCCAGCGCCGTCTGCAATTGCGGGATGGAGGCTTCTGTCACCTCGATCGCCTGTGTGGGCGCCGCCAGCGTCGCAGGAGCAATTGTGGCCAACATCATGGCCACCGTACGGCTGCGATTCATTTCGATTCCCCCTTGCCCATCACCCGCACAACAAAGGCGTATGCTGCCATGCCGTCAATGGCGCATCAGCGCAGCAGCAGGCCGCCGTCGATGGCCAGGCTCTGCCCGGTGATATAGCTGGCGGCCGGGCTGGCGAGGAACAATATGGCGCTGGCAACTTCGTCGGGTTCGCCCCAGCGATGCATGGGGATGGCGCGCATCAGTTTCTTCTCGCGTTCCGGATTGGTGCGGGCGCCTTCGGTCATGCGGGTCGCGATAAAGCCGGGCGCCACCAGGTTCACCCGCACGCCATCGGGCGCCCATTTGTCGCCCAGCGCCCGCGTCAGGCCCAGCAATCCCGCCTTGGACGCGGTGTAGGCCGGCGTTTCCTTCAGCGCGAGGAAACTGGCCAGGCTGCCGACATTGACGATGCTGCCCTTGGTGGCCTTCAACAGCGGGTGCAGGCGGACAGATAGATCCATCGCCGCATTCAGGTTGGTGTCGATGACATGCTCAAACTCTTCCTGATCATATTCATTGGCCGAACCGCGCCCGGCGTTGTTCACCAGCACGTCCAGCGCATCGATGTGCGCGGCGATCTCGGCGCGAGCTTCGGGCCAGGTGAGATCGGCCTGCAGATAGGTCACGCCTTCGGGCGGCTCGTCGTAACATTCGATCCGCGTGCGGGTGCCCGTGATCGTCACCTTGGCACCGAGCGCCAAGAATTGCTCCGCCACGGCCTTGCCAATGCCCTGCGTGCCGCCGGTGACCAGCACCGACAGGCCGCGCGCCCAGCTGCCGTTGTTCAGGCCGTTCATGCGCTCAAACCCCCATCGATCACCAGCGAAGTGCCGGTGACATAGCGCGCCGCATCCGACGCCAGAAAATAGATCGGATCGGCAATGTCGTCCGGCTCGCCGATACGGCCCAGCGGCACCGCCCGTTCGGTGGCAGACAGCCGCTCCGGATGTTCCCAGGTGATCGCGGTCATCTTCGATCGCACCAGGCCGGGCGCGACCAGATTGACCCTGATCCCTTCCCCGCCCAGCGCTTGGCCCAGCGTGCGAGTGAGCGTGAGCAGACCGCCCTTGCTCGCCGAATAGGCCGGCTGGCCGATGGTGCCCTTGAAGCTGGCGACACTGCCGACGAATATGATCGAGCCCCGTGCCGCCGCCAGCGCACTGCGAAACTTCATCGCCAGCGCCATCGGCCCGGTCAGGTTGGTGGCCAGCACATCGGCAAAGATTTCGGGGATGAACTCGGCCCGCTTGTAGGCGACCTTGGCGCCCGACACGATCAACGCATCCAGCCGCTCCACGCCCGGATCAAAGGCCGCCACCGCGGCCAGATCGCCCTGATCGAGCTGGTGATACTCCAATCCCGAAAGGTCGCCATCGGTGCCGGCATAATCCGCCGGCGCCGCGCGCGTGCCGGTCACGATCACCCGCGCGCCGGCAGCCCGGAACAGCCGCGCAGCCGCATTGCCGATGCCGGTCGATCCACCTGTCACAACCACGGTCTTGCCGGCAAACGCGCCCATGCCCACTCTCCCCGAGACTATTAGAGGGAGATTTCAGCCATGGCGCTTCTATCCGGCAAGGTCGCGATTGTGACAGGCGGCGGCCGCGGCTTGGGCCGTTGCCACGCTCTGGCCCTGGCTGCCCACGGTGCAGCGGTGGTGGTGAATGATCTGGGTGGCACAGTCACCGGGGATTCCCCTGATCAAAAACAGGGGGGCGCGGCAGACGAAGTGGTGGCCGAAATCGTGCGACTGGGCGGCCAGGCGGTGGCCAATCGTGCCAGTGTCGCCGATTGGGCCGGCGCGAAGTCCATCATCGATGATGCGGTGGCGGCCTTTGGCGGGCTCGATATCGTCGTCAACAACGCCGGCATCAACCGCCCGGCCAGCCTGATCGAGCTGACTGAAGCCGACTATGATCTGGAAACCGGGGTCCACCTGAAGGGCACCACCGCCGTGTGCCACCATGCCGCCAAGTTCTGGGCGCGCGAAGGCCGCAAGCAGGGCCGCGCGATCATCAACACCACATCACCAGTGGGCGTCCATCCGATGGTGAACGGCGGGCCTTATTGCGCCGCAAAGGCCGGAATTGCCGCGCTC
>NZ_JANPML010000184.1:0-18058 GCF_031422795.1 Sandarakinorhabdus sp. | reverse complement strand
CTGGCCTCGCGGCTGCGATCACTTTTACGCTGACTGGCTTTGTCGGCAATGCGTGGACTTTCTCGGCGGCCATCGACAACAATTTGCCAAACACGCCGGTTCTCGGTCGGATCACAAGCTTTGGCTTCAACAGCAGGCCCGATATTTCGGCGGTGACGCCATTGTCCGGGCCGTTCATGTCCGCGCAACTCGACGGCAGTTTCCCGCAGCTTGGTGGCGGAACCTCGATTGATTTCTGCCTTGAGGATCAAGCGGGCGGCGGTTGCGGCGGCGGAGGCAACGGCGTGTTCAACAACACATCAGCCCTCCAGACATTCACGCTCACTCTCGCTGGTTCACCCACGACGTCGGCGACCTTCAACAACTTCATTCTCCGTTGGCAGTCGGTAGCCGGTAACTTCCAGGGCACTTCCGGCATTGGCATGGGCACCGGTGGCGGCGGTTTTGACGGCGGTGGCGGCGGCGATGTGCCGGAACCGGCGACCTGGGCCATGCTGCTCACCGGCTTCGGCATGGTCGGCTTTGCCGCCCGTCGTCGCCGCGGCGCGCACAGCGTTTCGGCCTGATCCGATCTGAACTGGTGCACGAAGGCCGGTCCCGCAAGGGCCGGCCTTTTTGCTTTTGAGTCGGCGCATTCCGGCTCTTGCCAAATCCGCACCCGGCAGCCATCGCAGGAGCGAGGCTATGGGGAGGATCAGGGCAATGGGCAAGCGTGTGATATTGATGCTGGGTGCGATGCTGATGGCGGCACCGCTGGCCGCAGCGGAACCGGCGCTTCCAGCGCTTGCGGCTGGTGTCAGCGAGACCGAGCTCAAGGCCAACATCACCGCCCTGGTCAGTTTCGGGACCCGCCATTCGGCCAGCGACACCAGCAGCCCGACCCGTGGGATCGGTGCCGCTCGCCGCTGGACCGAGAGCCGCTTCCGGGCCTTCAGCGCCGCCTGCGGCAACTGCCTCACGCTCATCAAGCCGTCCGAAACCGTGACCGGCCCGCGCCTGCCGACGCCCACCGAAATCGTCGACGTGCTTGCGATCCAGCCCGGCACCACCGATCCTGATCGTTTCATCATCATGTCCGCCCATATCGACAGCCGCAACGGCGATCCATTGGATGCCAAAGGCGATGCGCCGGGCGCCAACGATGATGGCAGCGGCACCGCCGCCGTGATCGAAGCGGCGCGCGTGCTCAGCCAACACAAATTCCCCGCCACCATCGTCTATGCCGTGCTGTCGGGCGAGGAGCAGGGGCTGAACGGCGGCAAGGTGTTGGCCGATTATGCCCGGGCGCATGGCTGGAATGTCGAAGCCGTGTTGAACAACGACATCGTCGGCAATTCCACCGGCATTGGCGGCATGAAGGACAGCGGCCATGTCCGGGTGTTTTCCGAAGGCACCAAGGCGGTGGAAACCCCGGAACAGGCCAACCGCCGTCGCTACAACGGCGGTGAGAATGATTCGCCCAGCCGCAACCTGGCCCGCTTCCTCGACAGCCTCGCCGATCACAACATCAGCGGCCTCGATGTGAAGATGATCTACCGAACCGATCGTTTCGGCCGTGGTGGTGACCAGACAAGGCTGCTGGAGGCCGGCTATCCCGCCGTGCGCATCACCGAAAGCGTGGAGCATTACGATCGTCAGCACCAGAATGTGCGGGTGGAAAACGGCAAGCGATATGGTGATCTGATCGAAGGCGTTGATTTTCAGTATCTCGCCAAGGTCACCCGGCTGAACGTGGCTGGCCTTGCCGCGCTGGCGCGGGCGCCGATGCCGCCCGCTGTCACGATCCAGCGCGACGACGGTTCAAGCACCAAGGTGAGTTGGACCGCGGTGAAGAACGCCGCCGGCTACAGGATCTGGTGGCGCGACACCACCGCGCCGCAGTGGCAGAACAGCCGCATGGCGCCAGCCGATGCCACCAGCATTGTGCTGGAACATGTGTCGATCGACGATTGGCTGATCGGCGTTGCCGCTGTCGCCGCCGATGGCAGCGAGGGCCCGATCGCCTATCCGGGCGACGCCGGGAATTACGTCAGCCCGGCGCCGGCACCCAATCCCTAAGCCCCGGCGATCACCGGGCGGCCGATCAAGGCGACTTCGTTCAGCGTCAGGCTTTGCTTGTGGCCACTGATCGGATCGCTGACGCTGGCTGCGCCGCCATCAAGTGCGTGCAGCAACCAGATATGGCCATTTTGGCCGATCAGCAGCAGCGGCAGGCCCTGGCGCAGGTCGCGTTGCAATAGCGGTTCCGTCGGTGAGGGCGGGCGGCCAGCCTCCCACACGATCTCGACGGCGGTTTCCACTTCCTCGCCGTCAGCGCTGTCGGTGGCCCCCGCCACGGCCAGCAGCGCCGCCGTGCCGCTGGAACCGCCCATGCGCGCCAACACCTGATCAGCTGTAAAGCGCACGCCGCGCGCTTGCCAGCACGCAACCAGCGCCGCCGCCAGCGCGTCGTTTGCGGGCGCGGCGCGGGCTGGCGCGGCCAACAACAGGGGCAAGGCAAGCAGATGGCGGCGATTGATCATGTCAACAGCCTAGCCGCATGCCGCCTATCCTGCTAGGCGGCGCGCATCATGCTGTCCGTTCAAAACCTCACCGTCCGCCTTGGCGGGCGCGCCATCATCGACGGCGCCAGCGCCACGCTGCCGCCGCGCGGCTGTGTCGGGCTGATCGGCCGCAACGGCGCCGGCAAATCGACGATGATGAAGGTGATGGCCGGCACCATCGATCCCGATGGCGGCAGCATCGAACGCCCGCGCGGCACGCGGCTGGGCTGGTTGAAGCAGGAAGCCCCGATGGGGCAGGGCACGCCGTTTGAAACCGTGCTCTCCGCCGATACCGAACGCGCCGCGCTGATCGCCGAGGAAGACGCTGGCGCTTCGCCAGAGCGTGTGGCTGATATCCACGAGCGGCTGATTGCCATTGATGCCCACACCGCGCCGGCCCGCGCCGCGCGCATTTTGGTGGGCCTGGGTTTTGACGAGGAAATGCAGGGCCGGCCGCTCGACAGCTATTCCGGCGGCTGGCGCATGCGAGTGGCGCTGGCGGCGCTGCTTTTCACCCGCCCCGATGTGCTGCTGCTGGACGAACCGTCGAACCACCTCGATCTGGAATCGGCCCTGTGGCTGGAGAATTTCCTGAAATCCTATCCCGGCCTGATCGTGCTGATCAGCCACGAACGCGATCTGCTCAATCGGGTGGCGGGCATGATCCTGCACCTCGAAGGCGGCAAGGTGCAGCTGTACACCGGCAATTACGACAGTTTCGAACGGCAGCGCGCCGAACGACTGGCGCAATTGGAAGCCGCGCGCACCGCCCAGGCCACGCAGCGCGCCAAGCTGCAGGATTATATCGCCCGCAACAGCGCCCGCGCTTCGACTGCCAAGCAGGCGCAGAGCCGGCAAAAGGCGCTGGCCAAGATGCAGCCTGTGGCCGAAGCGGCCAATGATCCGACGATGAAATTCGATTTCCCCAGCCCGGAGCCGCTGCGCCCGCCGCTGGTGACGCTGGATCATGCCGATGTTGGCTATGACGGGCGCGCGATCCTGAACGATCTTGATCTGCGCCTCGATCCTGATGACCGGTTGGCGCTGGTGGGCCGCAACGGCAACGGCAAGACCACGCTGGCCCGGCTGTTGATCGGCCAACTGCCGGCGATGGCGGGCACGCGTTTTGCGTCGGGCAAGCTGAAGGTGGGATATTTCACCCAGTATCAGGTTGAAGAACTGGATGGCGATGCCTCACCGGTGCTGATGATGAGCCGCGCGATGAAGGGCGCCAGCCCCAGCGCGGTGCGGGCGCAGCTGGGCCGCTTTGGCTTTACTGGTTCGGTGGCTGAACAGCGCATCGGGACGATGAGCGGCGGCGAAAAGGCCCGGCTGGCGCTGGCGCTGGTCACCCGCGATGCGCCGCACCTGATCGTGCTCGACGAACCGACCAACCACCTCGACATTGATTGCCGCGAAGCCCTGGTGCAGGCGCTGGCCGGCTATGAAGGCGCTGTGGTCGTGGTCAGCCACGATCGGCACGTCATCGAAGCCAGCGCTGATCGGCTGGTGCTGGTCGACGCCGGCCGTGCCACCCAGTTTGACGGCAGCATCGATGACTATGAAACGCTGATTCTGGCTGGTTCGGGCAGCAGCGCCGGCGCGGCTGCGCCCGCAGGGGCCAAGGCGCCGCGCATCGATCCCAAGGAAGCGCGCCGCCAGGCCGCTGCCCGCCGCGAAGCCGCCAAGCCGCTGCGCCAGGCGATGCTGGCGGCCGAAACGCAGCTGAACCGGCTGATTGCCGAACGCGAATCCGTGGACGATCAGATGACCCAAGCGCCGGCCGACATCACTTCCCTGATGCAACGGCGCGGCGTGCTCGATGCCGGCATCACGGCGTCGGAAGACGCATGGGCGGCGGCCAGCGAGGCCTATGACGCAGCGGTGGCCGCACCCTGAGCCGGGTCAACTGCGTTCAAGATAGGTCTGGCGCAGCGCCTTGCGGTCGATCTTGCCATTGGCGTTGAGCGGGAGGCCATCGACGGCGATCACGCGCCTGGGCACCATATAGGGCGGCAGCAATTCGTGTGCGGCGGCGATGATGGCGCGGGTATCGACTGAGCCGCAGACAAAGCCGACCAGCCCTTCCGCTGAACCGCCTTCATTCAGCGGCCACGGTACCGCTGCCACTTCACTGGTGCCGGCGGCGCGGCGCAGGGCTTCCTCCACTTCCAGTAGTTCAACGCGATACCCGCTGATCTTCACCTGGTCATCAAGCCGGCCCTGGCAGACGAGGCCCCATGTGGGATCGTTGCGGACCAGATCGCCGGAGCGGTACCAGAGCCTGTGCGGATAGCCGGCTACGGTCGTGCTCAGGAACTTGGCTGCCTGTTCGGCCGGGTTGCTGATATAGCCATCTGTGATCTGTGGCCCGGCCAGCCAGAGTTCACCATCGCCGCCGGGCGCGACCGGCTGGCCATCGCCATCCACCACCACGGCGGCGCAGCCGGCATAGGCGGTGCCCAGTGGCACGGTGGCGGGCATGCCCTCCGCCGCCGGATCGAACCGCTGGGCGGTGATGGCGATGGTGGCCTCGGTCGGGCCATAAAGGTTCCATACCTCGGCGTTCGGTGCAGCGGCGGCGACGGCTCTGGCCAGGCTGCTCGGCAGCGGTTCGCCGCAGAACAGCGCGAGGCGCAGGCCGGGCAGCACGCCCGGCACCAGCCGGCGCATGCGCTGCGCCATGGCGGGCGCGGAGGGGACAGAGAACCACACGCTGGCGGCGCTGCGATTGGCGAAGCCGATGGGATCGATCATTTCGGCCTCGGTCGGCGCGACGAGGCAGGCGCCTGCCGTCCAGGTGACGAACATGTCATGCACCGACAGATCGAAACCGAGATCGAAAAACTGGGTGCAGCGGTCTTCGGGCATGACGGCTGCGATGCCGGCAAACGCGTCGATATAGGCCGTGACATTGTCCACCCGCACCGCGATACCCTTTGGAGTGCCGGTGGTGCCGGAGGTGAACATGACATAAGCGTGGCGGCTGCGGGTGGCCGTGCAGGAGCGCGAGCCGTCGGCACGGGGATCAACCGCCAGCGCCGGCCCGCCATGGCGGGCTGAAAGTGCATGGGCGGCAGCGGCCGTTGCGTCATCATGCAGCCAGCCGCCACAGCCTGCCGCTGCCGCAATCGCGTTCTGACGCTCCGGCGGGGCCTTGGGGTTGATCGGCACATAAGGCCGGCCCGACAGCAGAAGCGCCAGCACGCCAACATAAGCATCGAGACTGCGATGCGCGAGCAGGCCGACCCGCGCGCCGGCCGGAATCGCTTGCAGCCGTGCTGCACAGCGTTCGGCCGCGGCAAAGAGGTCGGCGTAGGTCAGATTCTCGCCGCCGATGCTCAAGGCCGAGCGGTCGGCATAGCGCGTTGTCGTCGCCAGCAGACGGGCGGCGAGCGTCACGACAAGGCTTTGTCCATGGTGGTGAGATAAGGCGCAAAACCCAGCTGGTGCCAGAAGCGGGCCGCTTCGCCATTTTGGGTGAGCACGCGCAATTGAACGCGGGTGGCACCATCATTGGCAAAGCGCGCCATCGCGGCCTCAACCAGCGCCCGGGCTACGCCGCTATCGCCGATCGTCACGCCGGGGTAGATGAGGTACATGGCACCGATGTGGCAGCGCGCACCGATGAGGTTTCGACATGGCGGTTGCTGAGAAAATCATGTGAGAGAACGGCCGTGCCGAAGGCAATGCCGGTATAATCGTCGATGTGGATGCCGGTCGGATTGGTCTTGTCCAACTTAGCTGACCAGCTGATCTTGGTCCCGCGGCCGATATTCATGCCCCACAGACCGCGCAGCAGAGCGATACGCCACCCCATGGCCAGATTGCGGACATGACCGCGCAGGCGGGGCAAGACATTCACAGATCAACCGATAGAGACTTGTTTCCGCTCACAGGGTGATGTTGCGGCAGCGACGTTGGGCTTGTCAAGCATTGGCCACGCCAGGTTGCGCTGGCCACCAGAGGCTATCGCACCTCGATCTTCACGATCCGAGTGAGGGCGGCAAGCAGATCAACCCCGTCCCACACATGGCCGAAGGCCAGTGCCTGACCGAACGGCACGATGCGATCGATGCCGTGCGGGCGGCTGGCGGCCAGCATGGCGCGCCAGTCGTCGCCGCTTACGCCCAGACTGGCGATGCTTTGCCAGTCGCGCTGCACCAGTGGGGCGAGGTCTGCGAGGGTGTCGATCCGGCGTTCAACGAAGAAGCCATCGCTGGCCAGCCGGGTGAGGCGGGCGAGATCCGGGGTTTCGGTGACGCGCAGGCGATAATCGTTGGTGGCGCGGTGATGCACGGGGCCGGCGGCGGCGAGCATCTGTTCCGCGACCAATTTGTCCACGGCGGCGCGGGCCGAGAAAGGTTCACCGGCGGCGGCGATGGCGGATTCCACCAGCGGCCAGAATGTCGCCTGGGCCGCGGCCACGCTGGCGGCATCGCCGCGCCAGAACAACGCCAGCGGTGAGGAACAGGCCTGCTGGCCAAAGGTGACAGCGTCCAAAGCGAACCGGCGGGCCTGCTCGGCCTGGTCGGGCGCGGCCAACCACGTGGCGGCGTCGATCACGGCGGCTGACACCTTGGATGGGAAGGTAAGCTCGGTGGCGTGCGGCGGCAGCGGGCTGGCACGCACCTCGCGCACCGTATCATCGCCGCCCCAGATCACCCGCACATCGGCATGGGCCGACAGCGCGTCGTTGATCGGCTTTTCGGCCGGATAGCGCACGATCAGCAGGCAGGCCCGCAACGTTTCGGGCAGGTTGGCCAGCGCTTCGTTCAGCAGGCGCAGCAACAAGGTGAGCGCTTCGGATTCACGCCCCGAAACCCGCACGATGTTCACATTGCCGGCCAGCACCGACAGCAGCGCCGAATAGAGGAACATCGTATCGACATTGCCCGGCGCGATGTGGAGAGCGAGGCCGCGTGGGCTGCGCGTGTAACCGTCGTTGAGCGATGCGCCCAGTTGCGCCAGGCTGGCGCCGCGCGCCCAGAAAGCCAATGCCACCATTTCGGGGCGGGCGCGGGCCTGCGGATCGGCCATGATGGCCTTGCGCACCGCATCTACCAGCGCCAATCGTTCAGGTGCGAACGGTGCTGCGCGCGGTGCGGCCAGCGTGGCGGCCAGGCTGCCGCTGCTGGGCGCCATGATGCTGATCTGGCGCGCGATGTCGGGCGCGATGCTCATGCGGCGCGGGCCGTGTGCGTATCCGAACAGCCGCGCATTTCGGCGGCCGGGATGCGGCCCAGCACGCGGAACGTCTTGCCCATGCGTCCGCATGGGCAATCATCTTCGCCGGTGAGCACACCGCGATCTTCGGTGAGCAGGCTGTGGCCGGGGTAGGACAGCGGGATGGCGGAAACGACCTGGATGATGCCTTCCTGGCCCATGCCGAGCGGTTTCCAATCAAGGGGATCACGGATGATCACATCGGCATAGCCGGGCGCGTGCAGGCGGCCATGTTCGCATTCCATGAACACCGATCCGACCTGTTCAACCATGCCATAGAAATTGTGGACATGATCGAAGCCGGCGCGTTCCAGAGCCACGGATTTGAACTGTTCGTTCGACACCGCTTCGTCTTCCAGCTTTTTCCAGCCGCCCGAATGGATCAGCACGCTGCCGGGGAAATCCAGCGTGATGCCAGCGCGTTCCAGCGCAGAGAGGAAATATTTCCACACCATGAAGGTGAAACCGAAGGCGAAGATCGGCTTGCCGGCGTGCTTTTCGGCAAATTCGGTGATGGCGGGCAGGTTGAGGCCCATGTCCTCATCGTTCAGCGCATAGATGTGGGCGCGGCCATAGGTCATCATGCCCAGGATGCCGGCTCCGCGCGCTGAAAAGCTGGTGCGATCACGCACCACGCCCGGGTGATCGATGATCAGCATCGGCCGGCGATCCTTGCCGATGAAATCGGTGGTGATGGCGGCCAGCGCGCGCGTTTGCGCTTGGGCCGTGGCTTGATCCAGATAGATGCGCGACGGCACCTGGCCGGTGGTGCCGGACGAGGTGAGCGTCTTGAACACCGCGTCGGCCGGGATGGAGCGCAGATCCAGTTCCTTGAACAGGCGCACCGGCAGGAACGGCACATCGGCGATACCGATCGGGCTACCGCCGCCCTGCGCCGCCAATATGCCGGCATAAGGCGGGCAGTGGCCGGCGTGATGCGCCGTCAATTCGGCCAGAGCAGCACCCAGCAGCCGGCCTTTTTCAGTGGCATCCAGCGCAAACGGCGGGGCCGCCAGAACCGCATCGCGCGCCTGCATTGCCTCGCTCATGTTGCTGCCTCCCATGCATCGCCCAGAGCGCCATACAGCAGCTTGCCCGAAGCTGCACGTGGCAGAGAAGCCACGGCTTTCACCAACAGCCCGCGCGGCGGGAAGGAAAAGGCGGCGATCAGCGCGGCGCGCACCGTTTCGGGGTCGCCGGCTTCGATCAGAATGCGCATCTGATCATCCTGCCCAAAGGCGACGCCCGGCACATCCATGCGGGCCAACTGCGCGTCGATATCATCGAGGTTCACCCGGGTGCCGAACAATTTGATCATGCGGCTGGCGCGGCCGGTGATGGAGAGGATGCCATCGGTATCGCGGCTGGCGAGATCGCCGGTCATCAGCACGCCGCCCAGATCATCGCCGCGCGCCAGATCAGCGGCGTCGTGGGCATAACCCATCATCACCGCCGGCGAGCTGCAGCGCATTTCGCCGGCCACGCCGGGTGCAGTGATCACGCCGCCATCGGCCGCAATCAAATCGATGCTGACACCCGGAATGGGCAGCCCGATGGCGCCGGCGTGGCTGGCCAGATGTTCGGGCGGCAGCCAGGTCAGGCGTGGGCCGGCTTCGGTCTGGCCATACATGGTGATGAAACGACGGCCATTGGCGGCGGCCCATTCGGCATAGCGTGCCGCCACCGGTGCAGGCAGCTTGCCGCCGGCCTGGGTGAGGGTGGTGAGGGTGGGTGTTGCCAGCCGATCCATGCCCAGCCGGCGGATGGCGTCGTAATGGAAGGGCACGCCGGCCAGGCTGGTGGCGGCGCGGCTGCTGAGCCCGTCCCAGAACTCGGCCTGCATGACACCGTGCGCCGTCACCTCGATGCAGGCCCCCACCAGCGCGTGGCTGTTGATGATGCTCATGCCATAGGAATAGCTGGTCGGCAGGGCGAGGAAGGGGCGTTCGTACGGGCCAAGGCCCAGATAGTCGGCAATGGCAGCTGCGTTGGCGAGCAGGGCAGCCGCGGTAAAGCGCGCCAGTTTCGGGCTGCCAGTGCTGCCGGAGGTGGAGAGCAGGACGGCGAGATCGGGATGCAGGGTCGTGCCGCCCAAAATATCTGAGCGCCCGGGGGTGGTGGCGCCTTGCGGATCGATGATGGCATCGGGGCGATACAGGCCAACCAGTGCCGCCAGCCGTTCGGGCGCCAGATCATGTTCGATGGCCAGAACTGCATGATCGCTGGCCAGTAGCGCCAGCCAGGCCGCCACCGAAGCCGCGCTGCTGGCGGTGCGCAGGAAGATCAGCCGACGCGGCCCCAGTTGGCGGGTGAAATCGGCGGCGATTTCAAGAATCTGGGCAAAACTGATGGTCGTGCCATCATCGTCGCGCACGGCAGGCCTGTCGCCGTGGCGGGCCAGCACATCGGCCCAAATGGAGCCAGCATTCATGGCCATGGGCATGGCCACAGGCGCACGGTCGCCGGTTCAGGCCGCCACGTCATAGCGCGCCAATATCTCGCGCACGCGCGCCACGCTCGACATGGCGATGATGTCATCGGTGTCGAGCATGATGTCGAAATTGTCTTCGATCGCGGTCACCAGCACCATGTGGGCCACGCTGTCCCATTCCTTGATGCCCTGATAGGCCAGTTCATCGGTCACCGCCGATTCCGGGATCATCAGGCTTTCGGCAAAGACTTCGGCAAGCGACTTCATCACAGGGGTTCCCGGACACTGAATTGGCAAATACAGGCGACGTCATACCGGTTGCGCCGTCCTTGAAGCAAGGACAATCCCGGCCGTAACGGCCGGCACTGGCCTTACATGGCCATGGCGCCATCCACCCCGATCACCTGCCCGCTGATATAACGGGCGCCATCGCTGGCGAGGAACAGCACCAGCGGCGCCACGTCGGCGGGCTGGCCAGTTCGGCCCAGCGCGATGCGTTCCACCAGCGCGGCGCGCTTGTCGTCGGGGATGCCGGCGGTCATGTCGGTTTCGATAGTGCCCGGCGCCACGGCGTTGACCCGGATGCCGCGCCCGCCCACTTCGCGCGCCAGGCTGAGCGTGAGGCCGATCACGCCGGCCTTGGCGGCGCCATAAGCGGTGTGGCCGGGATAGCCGACCCGCCCGATGATCGATGTGAGGTTGATGATCGAACCGCCGCCCGATCGCCCCATCAGCCGCACGGCATATTGGCAACAGTTGAGCGTGCCCGACAAATTGGTGGCCAATGTTTCGGCCACCATGTCGGTGCTGGTCATTTCAATGGCGGCGTCTTTCAGGATGCCGGCGTTGTTGACCAAAATGTCGAGCCGCCCGGCCTGTTTCTGGATCGCCATGAAGGCGGATTTCACCGCAGCCGGATCGGCAACATCAAAGGGCAGGGAGTGCAGCTGATCAGCCAGGCCCGATTCAGCGATCATCGCCGCAACCGCTTCTGCGCTGCGGCCGCCCACGAACACGGTGGCACCGGCGCCAGCCAGAGCCAGCACGATAGCACGGCCAATGCCGCGGGTGCCGCCGGTTACCAGGGCGACGCGGCCGGAAAGATCGCCCGCCATGGCCTTATTCGGCCGCAGCGGTGGAGGTGGCAGCCGCTGTGGCGGCAGGCGCAGCCGCTTCGGCGTTGCGCTTGCTTTCGCGGTCGAGGATCAGGCCCCATTTGCCGGTAACGATGCCGGTTTCCAGCACACGCGCCGGATTGCCGAACACGATGCTGCCGGGCGGCACGTCGCGCATCACCACACTGCCCATCGAAACGATGCTGCCATCGCCCACGGTCACGCCCGGCATGATGATGCTGTGCGCGCCGATGCTGCAGCGGCTGCCAATCTTGGTGTCGATGTGCAGATTGCGCGTCATGTCGTGCGACAAGATGGTGGCGCCGAACACAATGGCGGTGTCTTCGCCAATGTGGATGCCAGCCGGGTTGGTCAGGTCAAGCTTGGCCGAGAAGCTGATGGCGCTGCCCTTGCCGATGTTCATGCCCCAGACGCGGTTGAAGTAAAATCGGCGCCATTCCATGATGGCATTGCGCAGATCCCTGCGCAGCCGCGCCAAGCCGTTCTTGCGATTTGCCATCTTACTGCCTTGCTGTGCGAGCCCGCCTGCCGTTGCCGGCCATCGCTTGAGGCAGGGCGCCAAGGCTTGTCAAGCCTCAAACTGGTCGCAAAACCGGTCCCGACCCTAGGTCTTTGGCCGCAATATCTGCCGCACCAGCCACCAGCCCTGTACCACGCGCAGCGCGTAACTGGCGGCATAGGCAATGGCCAGCCCGGTCAAGCCAATGCGCGGCACCAGCACAAAGGCGAGGACAGCCATCAGCACAGCGGCTGCAATTGTTGTCGGCAGCGTTTCGCGGGTGCGGCCCGACATGGTGATCACGGCGCCAGATGGTCCGGCCAGTATGGCCAGCATGTTGGCTCCCACCAGCCACTGCAGCAGCGGCGCCGTCGCGGCAAAGGCCGGCCCGAACAAGAGGGTGAGGATTTGTTGCGGCCAGATCAGCAGCGGCAACGCCACCGGCAAGGTGGACGCCACAGAGGCATAACGGTTGCGGCGGAGCCGGCGGTATGCGGCATCAGGGCGGCCCTGACGCAAATCGCCGGAAATATTGGCCATGATCATCATGGCGGCGGTAGACTGGATCACCGCGAATGGCATCGCCAATTGCCAGGCCGCGCGAAATGCGCCGGCGTCACTGTCGCTGCCCAGTGTGCCGGCCAGGAACTGCGGCAGCCATTGGCCAAAATACATCAGGAAGGAAATCAGCATCATGGGCGTGCCTTCAACCCAGGGGGAGGGCGGGGTGATCGTTTCATCGGCGCCCCAATCGCGGGCCTGCCGCCACAGCAGGAAAAACAGCAAGGCCATCGCCGCCACCAGGCAGACCGTGGCGAACAGCACGGTGGAAACCGCCGCTACCTGTCCGCCGGTCAGCACTACTATGCTCAGGCCGATTGCCAGCGGCACCGTGTACATGCCGTCGAACAATTGCGCGCGCACCGCGTTGCCAAGCCCGCGCACGATACCCAGACCCATCATGTAATAGACATTGGCCGTCACGAACCCGGTGGCAGCGATCAGGGCTCCTTCCTGCGCGGCGGGCAAGCCGGCGGCGCGTAGCGCCAGCATGCCGCCAGCAAACAGGCCGGCCACCAGCAGGGCCAGTGGCGTCACAAAGGCCAGATAGTGCCGCACATGGCTGTTGGCCGCCGCCTTGTTGCCCAATCGCAGCTGCGCCGACAATTCACGCAAGGCAAGCTGATCACAGCCCATGACGGCCAGGATCGAAACCAGCTGCGCTGTCTGGATCGCCATGGCATAGCTGCCCAGCACCTCGGGCCCGCCGGCGCGCGCCAACAGCAGGGTGACGACGAAGCCGGTGGCGAGGTTGCCGGCCTTGATCCCCATGACGCTGGCATAACGCACCATCGGCGCGATCAGTGCCCGCCAACCTGATGGCGGCGCGTCAGGCATCGATGGCATCGGCCTCGATCGAGGTGGCGTGGCTCTGGATGAAGTGGAAACGATGTTCCGGGTTGCGGCCCATCAGCCGTTCCACCAGATCGGCGACATCGGCTCTGCCATCCACATCTTCGGGCAGCTTCACCCGGATCAGGCTGCGCCGCGCCGGATCCATGGTGGTTTCCTTCAGCTGCGACGGGTTCATTTCGCCCAAACCCTTGAAGCGGCTGACCTCCACCTTGGTCTTGCCGCTGAACAGCGTTTTCATCAGTTCGGCGCGGTGGGCATCGTCGCGGGCATAGGCGACGGTGCCGCCAGCGGCGAGGCGATAGAGCGGCGGCTGGGCGAGATAGAGCCGGCCATCACGCACCAGGCCCGGCATCTCGCGGAAGAAGAAGGTCATCAGCAATGTGGCGATATGGGCGCCGTCGACATCGGCATCGGTCATGATGACGATGCGTTCGTAACGCAGATTTTCCGGGCTGTACCGATCGCGCGTGCCGCAGCCCATCGCCAGCGTGAGATCGGCGATTTCGTTGTTGGCGCCGATTTTGGCCATGTTGGCGCTGGCCACGTTCAGGATCTTGCCGCGGATGGGCAGGATGGCCTGGGTGTTGCGATCGCGCGCCTGCTTGGCGCTGCCGCCGGCCGAATCGCCTTCCACGATGAACAATTCGGTGCCCACCGCGTCACCGCGGGCGCAATCGGTCAGCTTGCCGGGCAGGCGCAGCGATGATTTGCTGGTTGCCGTCTTGCGCTTCACCATCATTTCCTGGCGGCGGCGCAGCCGGTCTTCCATGCGCTCCACCACAAAGGCCAGCAGCGCCTTGCCGCGTTCGCCATTGGCCACCAGCCAGTGATCGAAATGGTCCTTGATGGCGTTTTCCACCAGGCGGGTGGCTTCCGGGCTGGTCAGCCGGTCCTTGGTCTGGCTCTGGAACTGCGGATCGCGGATGAACAGCGACAACATGATCTCCGCCCCGGCAAACACGTCTTCGCCGGAAAGGTCGCTGGCGCGTCTGTTGCCGGTAAGGCCGGCATAATTCTTCAGCCCGCGGGTCAGCGCCAGCCGCAGGCCGGCTTCGTGCGTGCCGCCATCGGGCGTCGGGATGGTGTTGCAATAAAAACTGGCCGAACCTTCGCCATATTGCGGCCAGGCGCAGGCCCATTCCACCGCGCCCATCGGCCGGCCATCCGGGCCAGCGGGCAGATCCGTGCGGCCGGCAAACAGATCGGGCACCACCAGCGGGCGATTGTCGAGCCGTTCCTTCAGATGATCGGCCAGGCCGCCAGGGAAGGTGAAGACGGCGGTTTCCGGCACGTCGGGCGTCGCCAGTTCCGGCGCACAGCGCCAGCGGATTTCGACACCGCCGAACAGATAGGCCTTGGAACGGGCCAACTTGTAGAGCCGGGCCGGCTTGAAGCGGGCATCTTCCCCAAAGATTTCAGCATCGGGGTGAAATTTGACGCTGGTGCCGCGACGGTTCTGCGTCGGGCCCAGTTCCTCGATCTTGCCTTGCGGAATCCCGCGCGAATAACGCTGGCGATAGAGCAGTTTGTTGCGGGCGACTTCCACCACCGTTTCATCGGAAAGCGCGTTGACCACGCTGATGCCCACGCCGTGCAGGCCGCCGCTGGTGGCATAGGCCTTGCCGCTGAACTTGCCGCCGCTGTGCAGCATGGTCATGATCACTTCCAGCGCCGATCTGTCGGGAAAGCGCGGGTGCGGATCAACCGGGATGCCGCGGCCATTGTCGCTGATGCTCAGGCTGTTGTCGGCCTCCAGCGTTACCTCGATGCGGCTGGCGTGGCCGGCCACGGCTTCGTCCATGGCGTTGTCGAGCACTTCGGCGGCGAGATGGTGCAGCGCGCGTTCATCGGTGCCGCCGATATACATGCCGGGGCGGCGACGGACGGGTTCAAGCCCTTCCAGCACCTCGATATGGCTGGCATCATAGTCGGTGGAGCTTTGCGTAGCGGCAAACAGATCGGAGGGCGGTGTTGACATGGGCCCTGTATAGGGCGGCCCGGCGCGGGCCGCCAGCAGCTTGGCAGCAGCTTGAAGCCATGCGCAACGTGCGACAATTTTTTTTGGCCGTACGCAATTTCGCGCATTGTTCTGTAACATTGTGCGGTGCAAAAGGGCGGTGCCGATATGGCGATCCTCCCCAAGGATTTACTGGGGCCGGAACTCAGGTTCCGGCCCCTTTTTTGTGATTTTACCGTTAGTTGTGAATTGAGAGGCGAATTTTCGGAACGGACGGGCGCAATTGGTGCAGCGCACAATATCCGACCTGTTCTGCCGTTCCGATCAAGGGTGGCGGCAGAACACGCGGAGAATCAACCCGCCCATCAGGCCGGCTGTTGTTGATTGGCAGTTGCAGGGATGTCAGATCGCGTCGCTGTCGCGCTCGCCGGTGCGGATGCGCACCGCCATCTCGATCGGGGAAACGAAAATCTTGCCATCGCCGATGCGGCCCGTGCGCGCCGCGTTGGTGATGGCTTCGACCACGCGTTCCACCTGATCGTCGTCCACGACCACTTCCAGTTTCACCTTGGGCAGGAAATCGACGACATATTCAGCGCCGCGATACAGTTCGGTGTGGCCCTTCTGGCGACCAAAGCCCTTGGCTTCGGTTGCGGTGATGCCCGACACGCCCACTTCGTGCAGGGCTTCCTTTACATCGTCCAGCTTGAACGGCTTGATGACGGCTTCGATCTTCTTCACGCGCTTCTCCTGATCGCACTGTCTGCCAAGAATCTGCTGCGCCTCGATCTGTTTCGGCGCCGGTTCGCGAGGGTCATGCGCGCTTGGCCAGCGCTGCGCCACCGCAATTTGGCCTATATGGCGGCGGGATGCACAGTATTGTCGTTGGTTTTCAACGCGATAGATGGCGACATCGGTCGGCGCACCGTCAAACGCCTTATGTTGCCGGGTGGTGTGGCCGGGCAATGAGGCGGTGTTGCGAATCGGATGGCGGGACATCGCTTGCTGATCACAGTCGTACAAATATTGTGCGGCATGCTGGTAATAGCCAGCCAGATCAGCGGGTCGAGTTGCCAGTCGTTCGAACCAGCAGCAGGAACAATGAACTGCTTGTTTGCCGACTTTCAACCGATGCACGATGGAATTTCTTCCACAGCGCGCCGGAAAAGCCGAATCCAGGGTATCAGTGCAGGGGAAATTGATGAAAATGATCGTCGAATTTGTGCGAAGGTCTGCAATGCTTGCCAGTGTGGCTGCATTTGCAGCCGCCCCGGCCTGGGCCGCCGACGCCGCGCCGACGCCTGACAAGGGCGATACAGCGTGGATGATGGTTTCGACCTTGCTGGTGCTGCTGATGATCCTGCCGGGGCTGCAGCTGTTTTATGGCGGTCTCACCCGGTCCAAGAACATGCTTTCCACCATGACGCAGATCGGCGCGGCGACCTGCCTGGCCATGCTGCTGTGGGTGGTGTTCGGTTATTCGCTGGCCTTTGGGCCTGATAGCGCCGGCGCGCTGAAGCCGTTCATCGCTGGCCTTGATCGGCTGTTCCTGGCCGGCATCACGCCGGAATCAACGGCGGCGACCTTCACCGATGGTGTGGTCATCCCGGAATATGTGTTCGTCTGCTTCCAGATGACCTTTGCCGCCATCACCGTCAGCCTCGTGCTCGGATCGGTGGTCGAACGCATCAAGTTTTCGGCTGTGCTGGTGTTCACCGCCGTCTGGCTGCCACTGGTTTATCTGCCGATCGCGCACATGGTGTGGGCAGCTTCCGGCTTGTTTTTCGAGATGGGCGCGCTTGATTTCGCTGGCGGCACCGTGGTGCACATCAATGCCGGCGTGTCGGCGCTGGTCGCGGCGTTGATCCTGGGCAAGCGCATCGGATATTCCAAGGAAATCATGGCACCGCACTCGTTGACGCTCACTCTGATCGGCACCGGCATGCTGTGGGTCGGCTGGTTCGGGTTCAATGCCGGATCGGCGCTGGAAGCCAATGGTTCGGCAGCGCTGGCGATGATCAATACCTTTGTGGCCACGGCAGCGGCGGCACTGGCCTGGTTGCTGGTGGAAAAGCTGGCGGGGCACAAGCCATCGGCGCTGGGCCTGGCATCGGGCGTCATCGCCGGCCTGGTCGCTGTCACGCCGGCGGCGGGCAATGCGGGCCCAATGGGCTCGATCGTGCTCGGCACCGTTGCCGCTGTGGTCTGCTATTTTGCCGTGACGGTGCTGAAACCGCGCCTGGGCTATGACGATTCGCTGGATGCGTTCGGCATCCACGGCGTGGGCGGCATCGTTGGCGCCATCGGCACCGGCATCGTCTATTCGCCGGCGCTTGGCGGCCCCGGGGCTGCGGATTTCGACATGGGCAACCAGATCGGCATCCAGCTGGCGGCCGTGGGTGCCACTATCGTGTGGGCAGCCATCGGTACCGCGATTGCCATCTATGTGGCCAAGGCGCTGACCGGCCTGCGCGTCAACAGCGACGTGGAGCGCGAAGGCCTTGATCTGGGCGAGCATGGCGAACGGGCCTATAACCCATAACCCCTTTCAATCTAACCGACGACTTGGCCCGCCTGGCAACAGGTCGGGCCAAGTTGCGTTTTAAGAGATTTTAGAAAAAGCGTATCAAATCTGCGGATTGATGCAGTTAGTATGACATTTTTACTACGCCATATGACGTAATTTACGCCATTTCACGTAGCTCAATTTTTGGTGTTGCCGTGCATTGTTGGATGGTCATCGCCGGCCAAGCGATACGATATTTTCAATACTCCGCACAAAGGACCCTGCATGATTGATCCGATTTCGCTGCTTGCCCGCGCTCTGGCCGGCGCAGCACTGCTGGGTGC
>NZ_JANPML010000183.1:0-15122 GCF_031422795.1 Sandarakinorhabdus sp. | reverse complement strand
CCGCCTGGCAGGGCACCACGGGTGACCGTGATGCGGCTACCATCATTGGCATCCCGGCGGTGGGCCAGAACGGCAACATCCGTTCGGTGCTGATCGATCGCAGCGCCCTGCTGCTGCAGGGTGGTCTGGGCGTGAATCTGTCGGACAAGATCCGCTTCAACCTCGATTACTCGGGCCTGATCGGTAAGCGTAACGACGATCACGGCGGCCGTGCGACCCTGAACTTCGCGTTCTGATCGCATCGCCCCTGCGGCTGACTATTGGAGCGGCGGTCCCACCCGGGGCCGCCGTTTCCATATGCAGCGACGACCTGCCACACAGGGCAGGGGCCATCTGGCGCGCACTGTGCCATTGACCGGTAACCCACTGGCTTCCTATCGGAGCGCGCATGAACTTTGCTGCCAACTTCATGTCCGACAATGCCGCGGCCCCGTGCCCCGAGGTGCTGGCCGCTCTGGCGGCAGCGGCCCCGGCCCAAAATGCCGGCTATGATGGCGATGATTGGTCCCGCCAGCTTGATGCCCTGTTCACTGGCCTGTTTGACCGCGAGTGCATGGCGTTGCCCGTGAGCACCGGTACGGCCGCCAACGCGCTGGCGCTGGCCTGCCTGGTGCCGCCGTGGGGCGCTGTCGCCTGCCATACCGAAGCGCATATCCATGTCGATGAATGCGGCGCGCCGGAATTTTACACCGGCGGTGCCAAGCTAATGCTGTGCCCCGGCGCACACGGCAAGTTGACGCCAGCCGGGCTGGACACTGCCCTGGCCAGCCACCGCGGCGATGTGCACCAGGTGCAATTGTCGGCGCTGTCGATCACGCAGGCGACCGAGTGCGGCACGGTCTACACCCCGGCCGAGCTGGCCGCATTGACGTCCCATGCCGCGGCCAAGGCCTGGCGGGTGCATCTGGATGGCGCGCGCTTTGCCAACGCCGTCGCCGGTCTGGGCTGCGCGCCGGGCGACATGGTTGCCGGCATCGACGCGCTCAGCTTTGGCTGCATCAAGAATGGCGGGCTCTCAGCAGAAGCGCTGGTGCTGTTTGATCTGGATCTGGCTGATCAGTTGCGCTGGCGGCGCAAGCGGGCTGGCCAGATGCCGTCGAAAGGCCGATTCAATGCCGCCCAGATTATCGCCATGGTGGAAAATGATGTGTGGCTGCGCAACGCCGGCGCCGCCAATGCCGGCGCACAGGCGCTGGCAGCAGCAGCCAAGGATCGGCTGATGCACCCGGTCGACGCCAATGAGGTCTTTGTGCAGCTGAACCCCGGCGAACCCGATCGGCTGCGCGCGGCCGGGTTCAACTTCTATGATTGGGGTGACGCCGGTTCGAACGAGGCGCGATTGGTGGTGAGCTGGGATACGCCGCCTGCCCAGGTCGAGGCCCTGGCCCGCGCGCTGGCGTCGGGCTGATGGCCAGTGCCGCGCCGGAATCGCGTTTCACCCCGATTGCCTGGTTTGCCTTCATCGTCTGCACCCTGATCTGGGGCGGCACCTGGTTCGTGATCCGCACCCAGCTGGGCGATGTGCCGCCCAGCTGGTCGGTCACCTGGCGCTTTGCGCTGGGCGCAGCGGTGATGTTCGCCCTGTGCCTGGTCAGGCGCAAATCCCTGCGGCTGACGCTGCGCCAACATGGCTTTGCGCTGCTGGTGGCGGTCACGCAATTCGTGCTGAATTTCAACCTGGTCTACCGATCGGAACTCTATCTGACGTCGGGGCTGGTCAGCCTCACCTTTGCCTTCCTGCTGGTCACCAATGCAGCGCTGTCGGCGCTGTTCCTGGGGCAGCGCGTGACAGGCCGGTTCATGCTGGGCAGCGCCATCGGGTTGGCCGGTGTCGCGCTGCTGTTTGCGCCCGATATCGGCAAGCCGGGCGGCGAGCAGATGGGGTTGGGCCTCGCCCTGGCTTTTGCCGGCGTGCTGTCGGCCAGCGTCGCCAACGTGCTGCAGGCCACCGCGCAGGGCCGCGCCATGCCGCTGGAGGCCGGCCTCGCTTGGGCCATGGGGTGGGGCGCCCTGATCGATGGCGCCGTGGCCTGGGCCGTATCGGGCCCGCCGGTATTTTCCACGGCACCCGCTTATCTGGCCGGCCTCGCCTATCTTGGCATTGTCGCATCGGCGGTGGCGTTCAGTTTCTATTATATCCTGATCCGCGCGGTTGGCGCTGGCCCGGCGGCGTGGAGCGGCGTGGCTGTGCCCGTGGTGGCGATGGGTGTGTCGACCGTGCTGGAAGGCTATCAATGGACGACAACGGCGGTGGCCGGCATCGTGCTGGCGCTGATTGGCCTTGGTGTTGCGCTGAAGGCCAAGGCTTGATCTTCGCATCGTCTAGGTAACCCTCCCGATTCCCAGCTTCGTGCTGCCTGTCAATATCAGTGCAGGAGAGCGAGCATCGTGTTTGGCTCTCATCTGATCGGAGCCGGAGCGATGAAGACGATCCTTGTGCATATCGAAGGTGATGAAGGCCAGGAGGCACGGCTGAATGCAGCCTTTGATCTGGCGCGCGCGTGCGGCGGGCATCTCGTTTGCCTGTCGGTGATGCCCTATGCTGCCTATGCGCTGGGCGATCCGGCGATGGGCGCCTTTCCAGTGACGACATTGATCGACGCGGTGGAAGCCCGCCGCAAGGAAGAACGGACGGCCGTGGAAGCCCGGTTGAACCGTGAAGCTGTGAGCTGGGAATGGCAATCCGCTGATGGCGACGCCAGCGACCGCCTGGTCGAACATGCCCGGCTGGCCGATGTGGTGGTGATGAGCGCCGGGCCATTCTCGCGCCAGGCGGCGCTATACCTGGGCATCACCGGCGATGTCGCGGTCCGCGCGCCGGCACCGGTGCTGGCGGTGCCGCCAAACGCGCGCGGCATCACGGTTTCCGGACCGGCGCTGGTGTGCTGGGATGGTGGACAGGAAGCGGCGCGGGCCTTGCGCGCGGCCATCCCGCTGCTGGCCTTGAGCGAAGCCGTGACCCTGCTGACCGTTGAAGAGAAGGACACGCCGTTCGGTGTCCGGGCGGCAGCGGCCTTCCTGTCACGCCATGGCATCCATGCCGACGTGGTGGAACGTGCGCTGGGCAGCAGCAGCGTCGAACAGGTGATCCGCAGCGTGGCCGCCGAACGCCAGGTCGCGTGGATCGTGCACGGCGCCTATGGCCACAGCCGCATGCGCCAGATGCTGTTTGGCGGGGTGACGCGTGGTTTGCTTGCCGATGCGCCGGTGCCGATCCTGATTGCGCATTGAGGCCCCTCCCCCATTTGGGGGGAGGGTCGACTCGCGCGAAGCGCGGCGGGGTGGGGGTCGCGCGGGCCTGCGCCTGGGAACCCCCACCCCGCTCACGCCAAGGGGCGTGAGTCGACCCTCCCCCCAAATGGGGGAGGAGCAGTGGGTCACGCCGCCTTTGGCAGGCCCTGCGCCAGCCGCCACAATTTCTCCGGCGTGGCCGGCATTTCGACCTGTTGGCCATCCAGCGCGTCGATGATGGCGTTGATCACTGACGGCATGGCACCAATCGTGCCGGCCTCGCCGCAGCCCTTCACGCCCAGCGGGTTGGTGGGTGAAGGCGTGTTCAGCGTTTCAAAGGCCACCGCCGGCGGCATCACATCGGCGCGCGGGATGCCATAGTCCATCAGGCTGCCGGTGATCAGCTGGCCGGCGTCGTCGTAAACGATATTTTCCAGCACAGCCTGGCCCAGCCCCTGGGCGATGCCGCCATGAATTTGCCCTTCGACCAGCATCGGATTCACCAGCACGCCGAAATCATCGACCAGGCTGTAACGGGTGACGGCGATGGTGCCGGTATCCGGGTTCAGCTCCACTTCGGCGATATGGCAGCCGTTGGGGAAGGTCGGCGCGGGCTTGTTTTCCTTGGTGGTATAGCGGCTGCGACCATCCAGCGCGCCTGGGTGGCGGCTGGCGAGTTCGGCCCAGCTGAGCGTGGCGTTGCTGCTGCCCGCCTTGAACAGGCCGTCGCCATAATCGACATCGCTGCCCAGATCGGCCGCCGCCAACGCCGTGCCGCGCGCGATCATGTCGTCGGCGCTGGCCAGCACCGCGCCGCCGCCAAACGCCATCGAGCGTGAGCCGCCGGTGCCGCCGCCCACATCCATGCGTTCGCTATCGCCCTGCACGATTGTAATCTGCTCCATCGGCACGCCCAGCCGGGCGGCCAGCACCTGCGCGTAGACGGTTTCATGGCCCTGGCCGTTGGATTGGGTGCCCACCGCCATTTCGATGCGGCCATCGGCGGCCACGCGCACATCGGCATGCTCTTCGGTGCCGCCGCCGCCAGCGATTTCGACATAATAGGCCATGCCGCGACCCAGCCGCAGCCCACGTTTGGCAGCGTCGGCCTTGCGGGCCGGGAACCCGGCCCAATCGGCGACCTGTTTGGCGCGGTCCAGCACGGCGGGGAAATTGCCGATGTCAAAGGTCAGGCCCAGGCCATTTTCGTGCGGCAGTTCGGCCGGCAGCAGCAAATTCCTCGCGCGCATCTCGTCAACGCCCACGCCGATTTCACGCGCGGCGGCTTCGATCAGCCGCTCCATGATATAGGCCGATTCCGGCCGGCCCGCACCGCGATAGGCATCAACCGGCGTGGTGTTGGTGACAACGCCGTGCACCAGATTGTGGATCGCCGGGATGCGATAGACGCCGCCCATGATGCGGCCACCGGCCATCGTCTGTATCGCCGGGCCGAACTGCGCCTGATAGGCGCCAAGGTCGGACCAGGTTTCGACTTTCAGCGCCAGGATGCGGCCCTCAGCGTCCAGCGCCAGTGCGGCTTGGCTTTCCATGGCGCGGCCATGGGTGTCGGTCTGGAAGGCATCGCTGCGCTCCCCCGTCCACTTCACCGGCCGGCCCAGCGCCCGGGCGGCGTGCAGGCACAACACATATTCGGGATAAAGGAAGCTCTTCATGCCGAAGCCGCCGCCAACATCATGGGTGACAACCCGCATCTGTTCGACCGGCACCTTCAAGATGGCCTTGGCCAGTTCACGCCGCATCGAGGTGACGCCCTGGCTGCCGGTGGTCAGCGTGAAGCCATCAGCTTCGCTATATTCGCCCAGCGCCGCGCGCACTTCCATCGAGGTCGGCGCAATGCGGTTCTGCAGGATATTGAGCCGCGTCACGTGCGCGGCGCCGGCGATGGCGGCCTCCACAGCGGCGGCATTGCCAACTTGCCAGTCAAACAGGCTGTTGGATTTGGCTTCGGGCCAGATCAGCGCGGCATCGGCGGCCAGCGCGGCGGCAAGGCTGGCCACAACGGGCAATTCTTCATAGTCCACCCCAATGGCCTCGGCGCCGGCACGGGCAGCTTCGCGGGTTTGCGCCACCACAAAGGCCACGCCATCGCCGACAAAGCGCACCCGGCCATCGGCCAGCAGCACGCGCGGTGTCTTCACGTCGCCCGACAGCGGCACCAGGCACGGGATCACGCCATAATCAGCGACATCGGCGTGGGTATAAACGGCGACAACGCCCGGCACATCCAGCGCGGCGGACACATCGATGCCCTTGATTTCGGCGTGGGCATAAGGGCTGCGCAGGGTGACGCCATACAGCATACCGGGGCGCGACTGATCATCAGTAAAGCGGCCCTGGCCGGTGAGCAGGCGGGCATCTTCGACGCGGGTGATGGATTGGCCAGTGCCGAACTTCATGGGGCAGACTCCTCAAGGCAGGCGGATAAGCCAGCGTGATAATCGGGGTATTTCAGGCAATAGCCAAGCTGCCTTTTCATGCGGCCATTGGCCACCCTGCGGCATTCGGCATAAAAGGCGCGGCCCATCGGCGACAGATTGGCCTGTTCGAGGGGGATCAACGGCGAAGGCTCCAGCCCCAGCATGCGCGCCGCTGCCGCCGTTACGGCTTCACCGGGGGCGGGCAGATCATCGGCGATGTTGTAGAGGCCGGCCGGGCCGCCGGCCATGCTGGCCAGCACGGCGCCAACGATATCATCGACATGGATGCGGCTGAACACATGGCCGGGCAGATCGATGCGCGCCGGCGGAGCATTTGGGGCCCCGGCGCGCAGCCGATCGAGCGCCGAACGGCCGGGGCCATATATGCCGGGCAGGCGGAAGCAGCGGGCCTGTGGGTGCAGCGTTTCCCACTGTTCGTCGGCAAGATTGCGCCCCGCCCGCCGGCCCTGGCGCGGGCTGGCTTCGTCCACCCAGGCGCCGCCGGCATCGCCGTAAACCCCGGTGGACGACAGATAGCCGATCCATTTGGCCGGTGCCTTGGCCAATGCCGCACCATGGGCGACCAGCACCGGATCGCTGCCGTCACTGGCCGGCGGCACGGAGCACAAGATGTGCGTGGCGATGGCGATGACGCCGGGCAGTTCCGGACTGTCCAGGGTGAGCACGCCCGGGCCGGGGCGGGAACGCACAGCGGTGAGCGCAAAGCCCGCCGCTTGCGCTGCCTGCGCAATCAAACCCGCGCTGTAACCAAGGCCAAGAACCAGCAGATGCATGGCCAGTACATAGGCCGGCCCGTGCCCGATGCCCAGCCTATTGACAGCTTGCCGCAGTCGCCCGGTTGGCCAACCATCGCGCCATGCTCAGCCACGCCGACGATTATCCCATCCACCAGACGCCGGAGCCGATCGCGGTTTCGGGGACGGATCGCAATTTCTATGATCGCTATTTCTTCAGTGCGCAGGCGCCGGATGGCTGCGCGGTGGTGGGCGCGGCGCTGGGTGTCTATCCGCATCTCAATATCATCGATTGCGCGGTATCGGTGCTGGCCGGCGGGCAGCAACACAGCCTGTTCGCCAGCCGCATCCTGCATGGTGAGCGCATGGATCTGCGGGTTGGCCCGGTGGCTTTGCATGTGGAGGAGCCGCTGCAGCGACTGCGGCTGGCCATCGCCCCGAACGATACGGGCATCGCCGGGGAATTGACCTTCACCGGCCGCGCCGCGCCCATCCTCGAACCGCGTTTCATCCGTCGCAACGGCACCCGCACCCTGATGGACGTGACCCGAATGACGCAAGGCGGGGCATGGAGCGGCCAGATCAGCGTAGCGGGCAAGGCCCACGATCTTGCCGGCTGGCGCGGCACGCGTGATCGCAGCTGGGGCGTGCGCCCCATCGGCGCGCCCGATGCACAAAGCCCGCAACCGGTGGTGCCGCCGCAATTTTTCTGGTTGTGGACACCGACAGCCTTTGATGATTGGCACCTGTTCTTCCATTCCAACGACGATGAACATGGCCGGCCGTGGAACCGGTCCGGCGTGCTGGTGCGCTTGAAGGACGGTGCCGAATTTCCGTTGGAGGACGCCCGCATGGCCTTGGCCTTCCGCCCCGGCAGCCGCCACGCTGGCGCTGCCCGACTGGAAGCGCGGCTGCAGGATGGCCGCCCGGTGACGGTGGATTTCCGCATAGGCGAAAATTTCATGATGCGTGGCATCGGATACGGTCACCCCACGCGCGGGCACGGTATGTTTCAGGGCCCGGACGTGGCATCGCACGAAGTGATCGATCTGGCCGGCGTTGACCCCGCCAACCCAATGAACGCGCATGTGCAGGGACTGAGCGAGGCCAGCCTGTCGATCGGTGGTGGCGCGCCCATCGTGGGCCGCGGCCTGTTCGAGCAATTGGCCATCGGCCCGCACGCGCCGTCGGGCTTCACGGGTTTGTTCGATCTTGCCGGCTGAAACGCTCGCCCGTTTCCTGTCCGAACGCTGGGGCGAACCGGTCAGCATCACCGGCCTCAAGCGCTTCCATGGCGGTTCGGCGCGGCAGACCTATCGTTTTGATGCCACCGGCGTATCGGGCCGCCGCGAAGCCCTGGTGCTGCGCCGCGATCCGCCGTCCAGCCTGATCGAAACCGACCGCCTCGCCGAGTATCGCGCCATCGCATGTTTTGCCGGAACCGATGTGCCGGTGCCCGAACCCATATTCTGCGATGCCGGGCCAGGCAGTTTTGGTTCGCCGGGCTTCCTGATGTGCGAAGTGGCGGGCGGGGCCGCCGCCGGCCTGCTCGAACCCGAACCTTATGGCGACCACGCCGCCGCCATCGGCCAGCAATTCTTTACCGCCATGGGCCGCATCCACACGGCTGATCCGGCGCGCGCCAGCCTGCCAGCCATGGCTCCGGCTGATGCTGCCGTGGCGCGGTTGGCGCATTGGGAGGCAGCGTTTCGCGCCGATGCCTTTCGGCCCGAACCACTGCTTGATGCCGCCTTCCGCTGGTTGAACAGCCATCTGCCGCCGCCACCGCCGCGCATATCGATTGTCCACGGCGACTATCGTTCGGGCAATTTCCTGCACGATGGCGCCGGCCGCCTGCTGGCGGTGCTGGATTGGGAGATGGTTCACCCCGGCGACGCGCACGAGGATCTGGCCTGGGCCTGCGATCCCTTGTGGTCTAATTTCTCCGGCCGGCCCGGCGCCACGCTGCCGCTGGCCGAGGCGATCGCGACCTGGGAAGCCGCCTCCGGCCTGACGCTGAACCCGGAAAGCTGGCGCTGGTGGCGGCTGTTTGCTCAGGTGCAGGGGCTGGTGATCTGGATCAGCGCCGCGCGCGAGATCATCGATGGCCGCAGCCATGATCCGGTGCTGATGTTCGCCGGCACCATTCCCTATCGCTTTCATTGCGTGACGTTGGCGCGCGCGCTGGAGGCCCTCACATGAGCCTGCCGCTCCCCGCCCTGCTGACGGCGCTGGCCAACGCGCAGGCCAATGAAGTCGCGCCCGCCTTGCAATTGCTGGGCCAACCAGAAGCGCCCGACGCCAACTATGCGGGCGGCACTGCGGCGACTTCGGCGCTGATCCTGATGATTGCGGCGGCAGAAACGGCGGCCAAGCCAGCGCGGGAGGCCGCCTGTGCGGCCGCTGCGCGGCCCTTGATCGGTGACGCGGCGGATGGCCGCGACACGCGCGCGGCGGCGCTGGGGGCGTTGCTCGAAACGGCAGACAAGCGCGCTCTGGCCCTGCTGAAAGCCGAAGCCGATGCCGAATGGGCCGTTCTCGCCGGGCTGATGCTGCCGCCGCCGGTGCCGGTCGAATAGAGGCAGAAACCGCTTTCCCTTGCAGGGGCTTTCGCGCACCATAGGTTCATGCTTGATGCCCGAACCAATCCGCCGCTGGCTGAAGTGCGTCTGTCGGATTATCGCGAGCCCGACTGGTTCGTGTCACAGGTGCAGCTTGATTTTCGGCTCGATCCGGTGCGCACCGTGGTCAAGGCGCGACTGAACGTCGAGCGTAATGGCACGCATGACCGGCCGCTGGTGCTCGATGGCCAGGCGCTGGAAACCGTGGCTGTCCACATCGATGGCGCGGCCGTGCTGGCCTATCCCAACGGCGACACGCTCACCCTGCCGATCACGGGTAACGCCGCGGTGGTGGAAACCGAAGTCGTCATTTACCCGCAGCGCAACACGCGGTTGATGGGGCTGTATGCCAGCGAAAGCCGGTTGGTGACGCAATGCGAAGCCGAAGGCTTCCGCTCCATCACCTGGTTCCCGGATCGCCCGGATGTGCTGTCGCGCTATTCGGTGCGAATGGAGGCGGACAAGGCGCAGTTTCCCGTTCTGTTGTCGAACGGTGATCGCGGTGCGACGGGCGATCTGCCCGGCGGCCGCCACGAAAGCCACTGGACCGATCCCTGGCCCAAGCCGGCCTATCTGTTCGCGTTGGTTGCCGGGCAATTGTCGCCGCTGGAAGACGAATTCATCACCATGAACGGCCGCAAGGTGAAGCTCGCCATCTGGACGGCCGCTGTCGATGTGCCGCGCTGCGCCCATGCCATGGCAGCGCTGAAGGCCAGCATGGACTGGGACGAGCGGGTTTATGGCCGCGAATATGATCTGGACGAGTTCAACATTGTCGCCGTGGCCGATTTCAACGCTGGCGCAATGGAGAACAAGGGCCTCAACATCTTCAATTCCAAATATATATTGGCCGATACCGAAACCGCCACCGATCAGGATTTCGAGGCCGTGGCCGGCGTGGTGGCGCACGAATATTTCCACAACTGGACCGGCAATCGCGTCACCTGCCGTGACTGGTTCCAGCTGTCGTTGAAGGAAGGCCTCACGGTGTTCCGCGATCAGCAGTTCAGCGCTGATCAGGGCAGCGCTGCCGTGCGCCGCATCGATGATGTGCGCGCGCTGCGGGCGGTGCAGTTCCCGGAAGATGCGGGGCCATTGGCGCACCCGATCCGCCCCGATCACTATGCCGAGATCGCCAATTTCTACACGGCGACCATCTACAACAAGGGTGCGGAGGTGATCCGCATGCTGCACACGTTGTTGGGGGCTGATGGCTTTCGTCGCGGAGCCGATCTCTATTTCGACCGCCACGATGGCCAGGCTGTCACCTGCGAGGATTGGGTGACGGCAATGGAAGACGCCAACGGCGCCGAGTTGGGCCAGTTCCGCCGCTGGTATGAACAGGCCGGCACGCCGCGCGTGGTCGTCGATCTGCGCCAGACGGGAAACAGGGTCGAGGTAACGCTGCGCCAGTCGTTGGCAGCCACGCCGGGCCAGCCGCACAAGCTGACTATGCACATGCCGTTCCGCCTCGCCCTGATCGGGCGGGACAGCGGCCACCGCATCGGCGATGAACTGGTGGTGCAGCTGAAGGGGGCTGTTACCCACATCACCTTTGACGCTGTGGCCGAACCGGTGCTGCCCAGCCTCAATCGCGGCTTTTCGGCGCCGGTGGTGGTGGAAGCGCAAACGGCCCGCGGCGATCTCGCCTTTCTGGCCGCGCATGATGATGATCCGTTTGCGCGCTGGGAAGCGTTCCAGCGCCTGGCCCTGTCGGTGCTGTCCACCGATGATGATCCGGCCGAGCTGGTGACGGCGGTGCACGACACCTTGCTGGACCCCGGCCTCGATGCCGCCTTCAAGGGCGAAGCGGTGTTGTTGCCCACCGAGGCGTTCATTGGTGATGCGGCAGAGCAGGTGGAGGTGGAGGCCATTCACCGCCGCCGTGATGCCGCGCGCCTGGCCATCGCGCAGGGGCTGGAGCAACTGTGGTGGCAGACCTACGAACAGTCCATGGCAGCGCTGGCCCGGGATCCCGCCGCGCTCACCCCCGAAGCCAAGGGCGCGCGCCGGCTGGCCAATGTCGCGCTGGGCTATCTGGTCAGCGCCGGTTCGGAAGCGGCCTTTGCCGCCGCCCGCCGCCAATATGACACGGCGGCCACCATGACCGATCGCATGGGCGCGATGACGGCGCTGGTGAACAGCGCGTCGGCGGAGCGCTCGGCGGTGCTGGACGATTTCCATCAGCGTTTTGGCAGCAATCCCGACGTGATCGACAAATGGTTCAGCGTGCAGGCGCTGGCCAACCGGCCGGACGTGCTGGACAATGTGAAGGCGCTGACCGGCCATCGCGATTTCACCATCGTCAATCCCAACCGGCTGCGCAGCCTGATCGGGGCCTTTGCGGCCAATCAACGCTGGTTCCACAACGCCGATGGCGGTGGCTACCGTCTGCTCGCCGATCAGCTGATCGCGGTCGACCGTGTCAACCCGCAGAGCGCTGCCCGGCTGACGGTGCCGCTTGGCCGTTGGCGCCGGTTCGATGCGGCCCGCAGCGCCCTGATGCGCGGCGAACTGGAACGCATTGCCGGCACTGTTGGCATGTCCAAGGACGTGCTGGAAATGGCGTCGCGGGCGCTGACATGAGCCACGGAGCGCCGCTGCTCCCGCTGTTCCATCACGCCGATTATGCCCCGCCGCTGCCGCCGGGGCATCGTTTCCCGATGAGCAAATATGCCCTGCTGCTGCCGGCACTGGCAGCCGCAGGGCAGGGCATAGACGCCCGGAACCCCGAACTCATGCCGGTGGAATGGCTGCACGCCGTGCATGATCCGGCCTATGTCGATGCCGTCCTTGCCGCCAGCGTGCCACCCGAAATCGAACGCCGCATCGGCCTGCCGGTCACGCCGGCGGTCGCGCGCCGCACGCAGCTGGTGGCTGGCGGCACCTACGGCGCGGCGCTCCACGCGCTGCGCCACGGCTGGGCGGCCAACGGTGCCGGCGGCAGCCACCATGCCGGGCCGGACGGTGGGGCGGGCTATTGCGTCACCAACGATCTTGCCATCGCCGCCAATCGGCTGGTGTGCGAGGGCCAGGTGCGCTGCATCCTGATTGTTGATTGCGACGTTCATCAGGGCGACGGCACCGCGCTGATCATGGCCGGGCGCGACGACATCATCACCCTGTCGATCCATGCCGAAAAAAACTTCCCAGTGCGCAAGGCGCGCTCCCACCTCGATATTGGTCTGCCCGATGGCACTGGCGATGCCGATTATCTGGCCGCGCTGGAACCGGCGTTGGCGGCGCTGCTGGCGCGGCATCGGCCAGGGCTGGTGTTGCATCAGGCCGGGGTTGATCCGCATCACAGCGACCGGCTTGGCCGATTGGCGCTGACCGATGCCGGCCTGGCGGCACGGGAGGCGCTGGTGGCCCGGCTAGTGGTGCGGGCCGGCGCGGCGCTGGCGGTCACGTTGGGCGGTGGCTATGCCCAAGATCCGGCCGATGTCGCCCGCCGCCATGCGCTGGCGCTCTGCGCCAGTTGGCAGGGCTGGAACGTGGCGGCGAGGGAAGTGGCGGCCTGAGCCCGTAAGGCCGATGTGAAGATGGATGCACCTGCGCCCGGATCAGCTCCCCCCGCCGCCACCCTGGCGACGGCGTTGATGCTGCGCGTGGCGCAGGGTGACAGCGCCGCCTTCACCCAGTTGGTGCGCCTGCTCGAACGCCCGGCGCTGGCGCTGGCCTATCGCACGTTGATGAATCGCGCCGGGGCCGAAGATGTCTGCCAGCAGGCCTTCACCCGGCTGTGGACGCATGGGCCGCGTTTTGATCCGGCACGCGGCAATGCCGAAGCCTGGTTCCGCCGCATCCTGGTCAATCTCTGCCTCGATCGCCGCCGCGCCATCCGCCCGGTGCAGCCGCTCGATGCTGCTGCCGAACTGGCCGATCATCGCCCCGATCCCGAAGCGGCCGCCATCCGCGCCGATGGCCAGGCCCGGCTGGAAGCGGCGATGGCCCGCCTCAATCCGCGCCAGCGCCTCGCCCTGTCGCTGTTTCACGGAGAGGGCCAGTCGATGGCCGAAATCGCCGCCCAGATGGACACCACCGCCAAGGCTGTCGAGGGATTGCTTGGCCGCGCCCGTAGTGAATTGCGAACCCTGATGAATGAAAGCCTGATCTCGTGACCGCCCCGTTTCCACCCGAAACCGATCTGGATACGCTGCTTGGCCAGTGGGCCGCAGCGCCCGTCGCCGGTGCGCCCGTTGATGTCGCCGCCATTCTGGTACTGCCGCAGGAACGCGAGACGCCGCTCCGCGCGGTTGCGGCCTGGCGCCCGGCGTTGATGGCCGCCAGCCTGGCGCTGGTGGTCGCGGTGGGCGGCTGGCTTGGCCTGGCTGACCGTTTTGTTCCCACCACCCCAATCGAAGTTGCTGCCTCGCCGTCGGCCGAGGCAGGCGCGGGCGAGGCGGATGCCGCCTTTGCCCTGGTATTCACGCCGACAGCTGCCGAGGAAGACCTGATATGACCCGCAAGCTGCTGCTGGCGGCGCTGATCGCCGCCCCGCTGATCGCTGCCCCCGCCTTTGCCCAAACCGCGCCGCCCGCGCCGCCGGCTGCTCACCACGCCGGCCCCCACCATGGTGCTGGCCCCAGGATGGGCCAGATGGGCGGCCGCATGTTCCCCACCATGAGCGAGGCTGGTCGCAAGACCATGCACGACGCCATGATGGCCGGCGGCAGTCGCCGTGAAGACCGCCAGAAGGTGGAAGCCGCGCGTGACAAGATGTTGGCCGCGCTGGAAGCCGAGCGTTTCGATGCCGGCGCCGTGAAGCGTGCGATGGAGGAAGAGCGCAGCCTGGCCGATGCCACCCGCCAACAGCGCCAGACCGCGATGTTGGCTGCCTTCCAGAAGCTCAGCCCCGAAGACCGCAAGGCCTTTGTGACCGACAGCCGGGCCATGAAGGCCCGCATGCAGGGCCGCATGGAAGGCTGGCGGGATGGGATGCGCAGTCGCATGCAGATGCGATCTTTGGGCCAGCCGCCGGTGCCGCCAGCCCCGCCGCAATCAGAACTCTGAGCTTCGAAACCCTGGACAGGCTCGCGCCCTCACCTCAGGCCCGCCAGCCCGTCTGGCGGGCCACTTCGTTCCAGGTGAGTTCGGCCAGTCGCCGCACCACTGGGCCGGTGGTGCCGTTGCCCACCTTTTGGCCGTCGATACGCACCACCGGCAGGATCGGCGCGGTGGTGGAGGAGAGGAAGGCTTCGTCTGCAGCCAGCGCTTCGGCCAGCGTGAACGGCCGTTCTTCCACGATCAGTTGTGCCGCGTGCGCCAACCGGATCAGGCTGTCGCGGGCGATGCCGGGCAGGATGGCAGTGCCGGTGGGATGGGTGATGATGCGGCCATCCTTCACGATCCAGGCGTTGGTGCTGCTGCCTTCGCGCACCTGCTCGCCGCTGATCAGCCAGGCTTCAAACGCGCCGGCCTGCTTGGCGGCCTGCTTGGCCAGCACGTTGGGCAGCAGGCCGGTGGTCTTGATGTCCACCCGGCCCCAGCGATTGTCGGGCTGGGTGATGACGCTGATGCCGGTTTCCAGCTGGCGCAGACGCTGGGCGAAATCGAAGCGCCGCACTGTCATAACAAGATTGGCCGGCGCATCGCCCGGGAAACTATGGTCGCGCTTGGCGGTGCCGCGGCTGACCTGCATGTATATGATGCACTCGGCATGGCCATTCCACGCGATCAGCCGCCGCGCCTGCAAGGTGAGCGGGCCATCGGCGATGTCGAGCGTGATGCCCAATTCGCCCAAGTTGCGGCGCAGGCGAACCAGGTGCGGCTGCCAATCCAGGATGCGCCCGTTCATCACCGCGCAAACTTCATAAACGGCATCGCCGAACTGGGTGCCGCGATCCTCGATGTGCAGGCTGGCATCGGCCAGCGGCAGGATGCGCCCGTTGACATAGGCCAGTTGCGGCATGGTGTTGCGACCCCGGTGACTCGATTGATCGTTGCGTCTAGCGGTTGCCCAGCCCGATTGTCGAGAGAGTGTCTGCCGCATGTCCACCCAGCTTGTCTGGTTCCGTAATGATCTGCGCCTGGCCGATCATGCTGCCTTGATCGCCGCCGCCGCGCGCGGCCCG
>NZ_JANPML010000182.1:0-8254 GCF_031422795.1 Sandarakinorhabdus sp. | reverse complement strand
CAGCGCCGGCACCGCCCAGAAGAATGCAAAATTGATCAGGCTGGCCCCAAGCACCATATAGAGGCAGGCGACCACGGTGATCCGCACCAGCTGCATGTGCGTGTAATAATTGCCGAAAAAATGCAGGAACCAGCGGCCGGGCGAATTTGGCGCATTAGCATTGAAATCGGGATCGGCATGGGTGCCAACATGACGATGATGGGCGAAATGCGCCGGGGCCATCTTGTCGTAATCAAGGCCGGCATACAACATCAGCGCCGCGCGCCCGGCGGTGCGATTGCGCCCGCGTTTGCCCGGCGCGAACGCCCCGTGCATGCAATCATGGGCAATGATGAACAGGCCGGTCGACAGCCAAGCCTGCACCAGCACCACCACAACAAGCGCCGCCGGGTGCCAGTTGGCAAGCGGCGGGCCAAAGATGCAGCCCAGGTGCACGGTCAGCCACGCCAGCACGATCAGCAGGCCCAGGCTTTGGCTGATTGTTCCGTCGTGCGTTGTCGCGGCGGGCTTGTGCATGGCACCGTCAGTGCGGCAATATGCAGACGATGAAAAGTCCCTGCGTCATCGTAAGCGGCTGGGGACACGGGAGTTGATGATGCAGTTCTGGCCGGGTATCGCCTATTTTCTGGGAGCATTGGCGTTCATGGAAGGCGTTGCGTACGTGGCGCACCGCTGGGTGATGCACGGTTTCCTTTGGAGCCTGCACAAATCCCACCACGAGCCGCGCCAAGGCCGGTTTGAAAAAAATGACTGGTTTGCCGTGATGGGCGCCGTTCCAGCAATCGCGCTGATCCTTTGGGGATCATTGAACGGTTTCAACGCGGCATGGTGGATCGGCATGGGCATCACCGGCTATGGTGCCATTTACGCAGGCTTTCACGATATCATCGTGCATCGCCGCCTGGCGCACAGCTGGAATCCGCAGGGCCGATATTTGAAACGCATCGTCCAGGCGCATCGCCTGCACCATGTGGTGGAAACCAGGGATGGCACGGTAAGCTTTGGCTTCATCTGGGCGCCGCCGATCCGCAAGCTGAAGGCACAACTGGAAGCCGATGGCCGTGGCCGGATACGGGCCAGTGCGAAGATGAAGGCCGAGATGGGGATGATCGACAATCCCGAGCATTGGGCGCGATAAACGTCCCCACCCCCGGCCCCTCCGCTGAAGGGGAGGGGAGAAGGTCGATATCGGTACAAATGGCTCCCCTCTCCTTCAGGGGAGGGGTTGGGGGTGGGGAATGCGCCAATTCGCCCGCCTTCGACGCCTTAAAAGCGCGCCACCACCCGGAAGCGCTCGCACCACAGCATCATGTCAGGGGCGAACACAGCTTGGCGGGTGAAATAGCGTTGATGGGCGTCCCGCCAATAGCCCAGCGATAGATCGCCCTCGCCTTCTGCTGCCGCGAATTCGGCTTTGACATCGCAGAACCGCACGGCGTCGCAGCCAATTGTCTCGATCAACGCCGCTGGATTGCCCGCACCATCAAGGATGATGGACCGCTCGCCGATGTCTGTTGGCCCCATTTGCGCCGCCGCGCAGCAGGTCGCGGTCTTGCGGCCATCCAGAACCAGCGCCAGCAGTGCGTCGGCCAGTTCCGGGCTGTCTCCGAACGACCAGCGCGGCAGGTTGGCGTGATCGACCATGGCGAATCTTCCCCCCTAAAACCCACGTCATGCTGGCGGAGGCCAGCATCTACTGCGCGGCTTGGCCCCTGCCCCACCGTGGATGCTGGCCTGCGCCAGCATGCCAAGTGCGTTTACGCCGGCCAAATCATTCGGGCCCCCTCACTCAGGCCCCCTCATTCGGGCCCCCCTCACTCAGGCATCATCCACAGCCCCTCGCGGCTTGGCCCCGGCATTGGCCAGCGTTGCCCACGCACCAGGGCATCGCCCATCGCCAGCGCCACGGCGCGAGCCTTTTCGGCCTTGGTGGTGGAAACCCGGTTTTCGAGGCCGGCCTCTTCAAGCCCACGCACCTTGCGGCCGATGCCGCCATAGATGCGCGCCGCCGCCAGCACCGCCCACGCCGCGCGGTTGCCCAGCGCCGACGTGCCATAGCGCGCCGATTCCTCATATTCCTCGGCCTTGAACACCAGCCGGGCGACAAGCCGGGAAAGTTGCCGGCGGTTGCGATCCAGCACAAAACTGTCTGGTTCCAGCCGCACGCTGGCCAACCAATCTTCGGGGATATAGCGGCGACCGTTCATCGCGTCTTCGACCACATCGCGGGCGATATTGTTCAATTGAAAACTCATGCCCAGATCGCAGGCGCGTTCCAGCACGGCGCGCTGGTCGGGCTTCACGCCCATGATGATCGCCATCATCACGCCCACGCAGCCGGCGACATGATAGCAATAGGTGAGTGTATCATCGAAGGTCAGGAACGGCCGTTCCTCCATGTCGATGCGGAAACCCTGGATCAGATCGCGCGGGTAACGCGCCGGCATGCCGGTCTGCTGCACCACCATGGCCAGCGCTTCGTACGGCGTGCCCGGCGTGGGGTTGCCGGCCAGCGCGCGTTCGGTTTCCCAATGCACTTCGGCCAGGCGTTCGGCCGGCGGGCGGTGATCATCGTTGCGGCCTTCGCCCAAGATCTGCCCGTCAATCACATCGTCGGTGTGGCGGCACCAGGCATACAGCAGCATGGCGCGATCGCGCGTGGGCGCGTCGAACAGGCGGCTGGCCAGCGCGAAGCTTTTCGATCCGCGCGCGATGGCGGTGCGGGCATTATCAAGGACGACAGACACGAAGCGCTTCCTGCCCGGATGGGCGCACCCATGCAAGTGGGGTGAGTAGCTGAACCACTCACCCCGGCAGGATCACGCTGCCTTCTTGCCCAGCAGGTCTTCCACCATCAGCTTGCCGGTGGCCTTGGCGCTGCCCACCACGCCGGGGATGCCGGCGCCGGGATGCGTGCCGGCACCAACGAAATACAGGTTCGACAGCACGTCATCGCGGTTGTGGGTGCGGAAATAGGCGCTCTGCCAAAGCACCGGTTCCAGGCTGAAGGCGCTGCCGTGATGGGCGAACAATTCGGTTTCGAAATCCTTGGGCGTCCACACCCGCATGGTGACCAGATCACGCTTCAGATTGGGCAGAACGCGCCGCTCCAGCGCCTCCAGGATCGAGTCCGCATATCGCGGCGCTTCCTTTTCCCAATCGATATCCAGCTTGCCCAGATGCGGCACCGGCGACAGCACATAATAGGCGCCGTGGCCTTCTGGCGCCAAGGCCGGATCGGTCATCGTGGGATGATGCAGGTACAGCGAGAAATCTTCCGGCAGTTCACCGCCCTTGTAGATTTCGCCGAGCAGTTCCTTGTAGCGATGGCCGAACAGGATGGTGTGGTGCGCCACATCGGTGCGCACACCCTTCAGGCCGAAATACAGCACAAACAGCGACGGCGAGAAGCTGCGGCGCTTCATCTTGGTGGCCATTTCGGCACCGCGCGGGTGGCCGCCCAGCAATTCCTGGTAGGTGTTGACCACGTCGCCGTTGGAGCACACCGCGTCAAAGCGGCCAGACCAGCCATCGGCACAGCGCACACCGGTCACCCGGCCGCTGTCGGCCATGATGGCTTCCACTTTGCTGCCCATGCGCACGCTGCCGCCCAGATCTTCGAACAGCTTGATCATGCCGCGCACCAGCGAACCGGTACCGCCGCGCGGGAACCACACGCCCCATTTCTTTTCCAGCGCGTGGATCAGGGCATACACGCTGGAGGTGCGGAACGGATTGCCGCCCACCAGCAGCGTGTGAAAACTGAACGCCTGGCGCAAACGCTCGTCTTCGATATGGCGGGACACCATCGAATAGACCGAACGGAACGCTTCGTACCGCATCAACTGCGGCGCCGCCTTGAGCATCGATTTGAAATCGAGAAAGGCTTCGTGGCCAAGTTTTTCATAGCCTTCACGGAACACATTGTCGGAAAACTTCAGAAATTCCTTATAACCGGCGACGTCCTTGACGTTCAGTTCGCCAATCTGGCGCAGCAGTTCCTTTTCGTCGTTGGAATAATCGAACACCGTGCCGTCTTCCCACATCAGGCGATAAAACGGCGTCACCGGCATCAGTTCGACATAATCAGCCAATTTGCGGCCCGACAGTTCGAACAATTCTTCCAGGCAGGTCGGATCGGTGATCACCGTCGGCCCGGCATCAAAGATAAAACCATCATCTTCAAACACATAGGCACGGCCACCCGGCTTGTCGCGGGCTTCGATCAGCGTGGTCTGGATGCCGGCGCTTTGCAGGCGGATGGCCAGCGCCAATCCACCAAAGCCCGTACCAATCACTGCAGCAGTCGTCATTTGATCCCCAATTCATATTTGACCAGCGTGCCCAGCGCCCTGAGCGGCGGGATGGGCGGCCGGCCGGAAAATACCCGTGGCCAATCATTCCAGCGATTGTCGGCCGCATAGAGCCGGCCCACCAGATCGTCTGGATGTTCATAAAAACGTTCCATTATCGTGCGCCGTTCCTCGTCCTGTGCAGCAAGGAACAACATGCGATTGAGGATGCGATACATGCCGCGGCTGTTCCACACACGTATCGCATGGTCGCGGGCCGCGCGGTGGATAGTCGCAGCATCGAATGTGGGCAACGCGGCGATCATGTCGGCCATGCGCACGGCATCGGGGAAGCTGTAACCGGTCACCGGGTTGAACAGGCCGGCACCAAGGCCGACGCGCGCCACACCGGGCACGCCTTCATCCAGAAACGCTGCGATATCGCCGCCGATGGCCAGCGGCAGGATGCCGGCCTCTTCGCGGATCACGCCGGTGATCTGCCAGCCCTGGGCCACGGCATAATCGGCGATGTGGCGGCGCAGCAGATCGGGCGCCAGATCGCGGCCATCGGAAAAATATGTGTCCTCGATCAGCAGATGGCGTGGGCCAAACGGCAGCGTGTAGATGAAGCGATAACCATCCTGCTGCGGTACGGTCGCATCCATGATGATCGGGCCGGCCAGGCCGTGCGGTTCGGCCAGTTCAACCTCTTGGCCAAGGAATTTCTGCCACCGCAGGTCGAGCGCAGTCGATTTGCTCTGGCCGCGGCCATCGATCACAGCGTTGCAGGTCAACACGCGCTGATCGGCAAGGGTGACGCTGGTGGGGGTGATCGCCACCACCGGTACGCCGGTGATGATCCGCTCCGGCGGCAGCGCCTTGGCAACGGCTGCGGCCAGCTTGTCACTGTTGCTGCTGCCATAACCCACGTTCAACGTGCGCGAATGCCTTGGAAAGCGCACCGAATAGCAATCCCAGCGGTGCGCAAACAGCGGCTGGGTCCAGCGCCGCTGTTCATCGTTGATGTCGAGGCCAAAGCTGGACCAAGTGTGATCCCCGCCAATATTTGGCCCGGCTTCGACGATGGCCACCCGCAATTCCGGGCGCAGCTGCGCCAGGCGCAGGGCTATCAGGCCATTGGCCAGGCCGCCGCCCGCCAGAACAAGATCGAAATCCGGTTTCACGCTTGTGCTGTTAGCCCTGTGTCGCCTTCGGGGGAAGTGGCGCTTTGCCACTATGATTGCGCCTGACCATGAAAATGCGTATCAAAACTCCGCACCAAGTGAGAGGTCTGCCCATGAATGCCCCCGTCGCCAGACAAGAATTCATCCCGGCCGACCTGCCAACACCAAGCTATGCCGAGCTTGAGCACATCCCCGGCATGACGCCCGCGCGCTTCCCGATCCTGCGCACCCTGAAATTTCTCGCCAACCCGCTGGGCCGCAGCCGCGAATTGTTCGAGCAGCATGGCCGTATCGTGCGCCGCCAGGATTTCGGCGGCTGGGGTGTCTCCATGATCGGCCCTGAAGCCAATGAAATGATCCTGTTCAACAAGGACAAGATTTTTTCGAGCGAGCTGGGCTGGAATCCGGTGCTGGAACTGCTGTTCCCGCGCGGGCTGATGCTGATGGATTTCGAAGAACATCGCATCCATAGGAAGACGCTGTCGGTCGCCTTCAAGACCGAGCCGATGCAGCATTATTTCACCCAGCTTGAAGACGGCATCACCCGCGGGCTGGCGAAATGGCCAACCGGCAAATCGCTGAATTTCTACCCGTCGATCAAGGCGCTCACCCTCGATCTGGCCGCCACCAGCTTTCTGGGCGTGCCGTGGGGCGGCGAAGCGGAAAAGATCAACAAGGCCTTTTGCGACATGGTCGCCGCCTCGGTGGGTGTCATCCGCAAGCCGCTGCCGTTCACCGCCATGAAGCGCGGCGTTGATGGCCGCGCCTTCATGAGCGGCTATTTCGCCGGCGAAATCCCCAAGCGGCGCGGGGTGGAAGGCAAGGACATCTTCACCCAGGTCTGCAACGCCCGTGACGAGAATGACCAGTTGCTGGGCGAGCAGGACATCATCGATCACATGAACTTCCTGATGATGGCCGCGCACGATACCACCACTTCGTCGATCAGCTCGATCGTGTGGTGCCTGGCCAAATATCCGGAATGGCAGGATAAACTGCGCGCAGAGATCGCCGGCATCCGCGAGCGTCACGGCAAGCTGACTTATGCCACGCTGGGCGAGATGGAAATCACCGACATGGTGTTCAAGGAAGCGCTGCGGCTGATCCCGCCGGTGCCTTCGATGCCGCGCCGCGCCGTGAAAAGCTTTACCTTCCAGAATCATGTCGTGCCGGCCGGGGCCAGCATCGGCGTCAACCAGATGATCAGCCACCGCCTGGAAGAATATTGGCCCAACCCGGAACATTTCGACCCCAACCGCTTCACGCCGGAAAACAGCCGCGGCCGCCACAAATATGCGTGGGTGCCGTTTGGCGGCGGCGCGCACATGTGCCTGGGCCAGCATTTTGCCTATATGCAGGTGAAAATGTTCTTCTTCGCGCTGTTGGAAAAGCACCGCATCGTGGCGGAAAAGCCGCTGGGCAGCGTGGAAAGCGATTTCCGCATGTTCCCGATCCCCAAGCCCAAGGACGGCCTGCCCGTTCGTATCGAGGCGATCTGATGAGTGGCGGCAAGAGGCGTAACTGGCTGCCCATGATTCTTCGGGGCTTGGGTTATGGGCTGGCGGTGTTCGCCGGGCTGATTGCCGTGTTGTGGGCGGTGTTTGCCACGCCCGATATTCCGGTCGCCACGCTGAAGGCGAAATATGCCAATGCGGCCAGCCAGTTCGTCGAACTGTCGCCGGGCAGCACCATCCATGTTCGCGACGAAGGCCCGCGCGATGGTTTTCCGGTGGTGCTGTTGCACGGATCAAATTCATCGCTGCACACTTGGGAACCCTGGGTGCAGCGGCTTAACGCGAAGGGGTACCGGGTGATCACGCTCGATCTGCCGGCGCACGGCCTGACCGGCGCGACCCGCGAAGCACTTTATACCAACGCAGCCTATGTCGGCATTGTTGAAAAACTGGTCGATCGGCTGGGCTTGCAGCGCTTTGCGATCGGCGGCAATTCGATGGGCGGCGGCGTATCGTGGCGCTATGCCGCGCTGCATCCTGACCGGATTGCCGGGCTGATCCTGGTCGATTCCGTCGGCAAACCGCCGCCCAAGGACGCGAAGCCGCCAATCGGATTCCGCATGGCCCGCACCCCTGTGGTGCGCGATGTGCTGACCAGCGTGACGCCGCGGGCGTTGATCGAACGCAGCTTCAAACAGTCCATCGCCAATCAGGCCATCGCGACGCCGACCGTGATCGACCGTTATTGGGAATTGCTGCTGTATCCCGGTAACCGCCGCGCCACGTTGCAGCGGTTCAGCCAGTATCAGGGGCAGGAAAAGGCCGCCGCCATGCTGCCGACGCTGACCATGCCGACACTGATCATCTGGGGCCGCGAAGATCATTTCATCCCGCTGTCGGTCGGCGTCTGGCTCAATCAGACGATCCCCGGATCGCGCATCGCAATCCTTGATGGCATCGGCCATATCCCGATGGAGGAAGCCCCCGACCGCAGCCTGACGCCGGTGCTGGAACTGCTCGGCAAAGTTCAAGCTCCCCCGGCCAGCGCAGCGCGAACACCCCCGGCGAACGCAGCGCCAACACGATAGGCTAGCGCAGCGCAAACACCGTCGCAAAGCGCCTGAGCCAGCCGATCATCGCTTCATGCGCCTGATCGGAAAGGGTGATGAAGGCGCGGCGGGCATCGCCTGGATCGGTGCGGCGCACAAAGATGCCGGCTTCCGACAGGCTTCGCACCCAGCGCAGCGCCGTGGTGGTGGGAACAGCGGCCGCCACGCACAGGCTGGAGACGGCGACATCCACCCCCTCCATGCGCGCGGCAACC
>NZ_JANPML010000181.1:0-13116 GCF_031422795.1 Sandarakinorhabdus sp. | reverse complement strand
GTGAACCACTGCGGCCCGGTTTCGGTCATGTGGAAACAGTCTTCCAGCCTGATGCCGAACCGGCCTGGCAGATACAGGCCGGGCTCGTTGGAAAAGCACATGCCCGGCGCCAATGGCGTCGTCTCGCCATGCACAAGATTGACCGGTTCGTGCACATCCATGCCGATGCCGTGGCCGGTGCGATGCGACAGACCGGGCAGTTGATAGCGCGGGCCAAAGCCGCGACTTTCGTAAAAGCGCCTGACCGCATCATCCACCTGGCCCGCAGGAGTGCCCAGTTTTGCCGTTGCCTGCGCCACCTGCTGGCCTTGGGCCACGATATCCCAAACCCGCCGCACTTCATCCGGCGCGCGGCCAAAAACAAAGCTGCGTGAAATATCCGCAGCATAACCGCCAACGTCGCAGGTGCAGTCCAGCAGCACCACTTCGCCTGTGCGCACCAGCTGCGGGTTGCGGGACCCGTGCGGATAGGCCGATGCCTCCCCTAACAATACGCCGCTGCTGGTGGATTTCCCGCCAAGCGCTGCAACGGCACTGTCGATCAGCGCGGCGATATCCGCCGGCTTCATGCCGGCCTTGATGCGCGGATGGGTCCAGCGCAGCGCCGCCAACATCACATCATTGGCGGCCTGCATCAGGGCGATTTCAGCTGGAGTCTTTACCAGCCGACAAGCGCGCACCACCGCATTGGCCGAGACCATGCCGGCGCCCGGCAACTGCGTGGCCAGCCCATCGCTGATGAAAAAGCGCACGCTTTCCTCGATGCCGATCTTTGCCTTGGCGGCACCAATTTCGTTCAGCGCGGCGGCCATCAGCGCCAGCGGGTCCTCGTCTTCCTGCCATACCCGCACCCCGGCCGGGATGCCCAGGCTCTGGCGAATGGACGGCTCTTCGAAAAAGGGCGTGACGATGATCGGCTCGCCACTGGCCGGGATGATGGCAGTCGTCACGCGCTCGCTGCGCCGCCACTGCACGCCGGTGAAATAATCCAGGCTGGCGCCCGGTTCCACGATAATCGCGGCCATGCCGGCCTTGGCCATCAACGCCTGGGCGCGCGCAATGCGGCCGGCGCGTTCGGCGGGATCAATGGGCTTTATGCCGGCGGTGATTGGCTTGAGCCCACTGGTGTCGATGCCAGTATCGGTGGCGGCAGCGCGCAAAGGTGCCGGCATTGCAGCCAGCCCGGCAAGGCCAAGGGCGGTGGCAGCGAAGCGGCGGCGGTTCAGGCGATGATCAATCATCACCCGAACGTCGCAGCTTTGGTCATAAAAGCAAGCGGGGGCGCCGCCAGGCCGGCAACGCCCCCGCAAGTCAGGAGTCTGGAGGGATCAATAATCCTTGCGCAGCGTGATGAAGAACTGGCGCGGCGCGGCCGGCAGCAGCGTCTGGTTGTCACCAGCAAAGCCGAAGCCGTTGGAGCCGATGGTGGCAATATAGCGCTTGTCCAGCAGGTTGGTCACGGTGCCTTCGATGGCCAGGCCGTTCAGCCAGCGATTGTCGCTGGTGAAGCGATAGCCAAGCTTGCCATCGACCACCACGCGGCCACCCACCGACTGATCGTTGGAAAAGCTGAAGAAGCGCTTTGACATGCCGTTGGCGTTGGCGCGGCCATAGAAATTGCCATCGTCGTACACGACTTCCAGGTTGCCGATGTGGCGCGGGCTGTCCACCACGGTGCGGCCGCGAATGGCCTGCACCACCACGCCGGCGGCGTTCACCACGTCGTCGCGATATTCATTGTCGTTGTAGGCATAGCTGGCGGTGATGGTGACATTCTTGACCGGCTGCCATTGCACGCCCAGTTCCGCGCCGAGCGAGCGGACATCACCCACGTTGGACAGGATCGGCGCATTGCCGACAATGCCCGGACCCTGCGGGATGGCCAGCAAGCGGTTGGAGAAGTTGACCAGATAGGCGCTGACGACGCCGGTCAGGCTGCCCTGGCCAAAGCGGAAACCGGCTTCGAACGTGTTGCTCTTTTCCGGCTTCAGCTGATCACGCAGCACCGCGAAACCTGCCGCCGATGAAGCGAACGGGCCGGTGGTTGCGGCGCCGACGAAGCCACGCTGGTTTTCGGTGAAGCCAGCGAAGAATTCGTTGTTGCCGTCGATCTTCCAGAGGATGCCGATCTGCGGCAGGAACAGATCTTCCGATTCAATCTGGCCCAGCGCCAACGGGCCGGGGACAGGGTTGATGGCATTGGCGGACAGCGAAACATTCTGGCCCTTGAAGCCCCAGCTGATCGACACATCGCTACCAACTTCGAACGTGTCCTGCACGGAGAACTGGAAGATGTGGGTGCGATAGCGGTTGTTCCACTGGGTGAAGAACGGGTTGCTCTGATAGGTCAGGGCGCTGGTGATCGGCACGGTGGTGCTGGTGCCCATCGTGTAGAAACGCCGGGCCTGTTCAAAATCATTCTGTTCATACCAGGCTGTCAGCTTCAGCGTGTGGGTGGCGATGTCGGCGCTGATATCGCCGATCACGCCCCAGCGATCGACACCATATTCGGTAGTGCGGAAGCTGAGCGGCAGGCCACCCGGGCTGGCGCGATAGGGCGTGATCCACGAACCCTGGCCCTTGTTGTTGTGATAATAGCCCTGCAGGCCGGCGGTGATGCCGGTGGTCAGTTCGCCTTCCAGGCGGGCCCCGGCCAGCCAATCGCGGCGCAGACCGGCGGCATCATAATAGACATCGTCAACCGTGGTGTACGGGGCCGGGTAAACGGTGCCCAGCGTGTTGGCCGGCGGCGTCACGCCCGTATCGCCGCGATTGGCACCGATGGTGGCGATCTGCACGGCCAGCGGGAAATTGTCGGAGATATTGTCCGCGAACGGGCCAAGCCGGCCGAGCATTTCCTTGCTGAAATCCTGATAGTCGCTCTCCTTGCGGTCGGAGAAATTGACGAAGGCGGTGAAGCTGGCCTTGCCGCCCAGATCGACCACGCCCTTGGCGTTGACCTGCGTCGAACGCTGGCTGCCAAAGCCCTTCCACTTTTCCGCATCAATGTGCGCGGCGCTGATATAAGCCTTGAAACCGCCGATATCACCCGTGTCGACCGTGCCGAACAGGCGCAGCGTGTTGCTGTCGCCATAGGTGGCGTTGGCGGCGATGCCGGCCTTGTCCTGCGGCGCGCGGCTGAAGAATTCGATGGTGCCGCCCAGGTTGGACACCGAAGCAGTGCCGAGCGCGCCAGCGCCCTGCGACACGCGGGTGCGACCGATGTTATCGGCAATCACGGCGCGGCTGATGTGCAGGCCGTTGGTGTTGCCATAGCTCATGTCACCCAGCGGCACGCCATCCAGCGTGAAGCCCAGCTGGTTCTGGTTGAAACCGCGCAGCGTGATGCGGGTTGACCATTCATAGGCGCCGAACGGATCGGCCGATTGGAAGTTGACGCCCGGCAGCTTCTGGATGGCGATGAACGGGCTGCCGCCGGCAATGGTCAGCTTGATGTCAGCACCGCTGATCTCGCTGACCTGGCGGACTTCGCCCTTCCCGTAGACGACGATTTCCGCGTCTTCGGCGCCCGCTGCTTCGGCAGCGGCGGCATCGGCCGTGATGATGGCAGGCTGGGCCAGCACAGGCGTGGCGATGGCGGCACTGGCGAGCAAGGCGAGACGATGAAGCGATAGGCGCATGGTGTAGTTTCCCCGATTGAAAGGCTCGGGGCAGCCCGTGGCAGGCCAATGTTGCGCTGCAATGCAACATTGATGACCATATGGTTGCAACAGGATGACAGATTGTTGACGTGGCCCAACGGCAACAGGCGTCAGGCCCGCACCACGTCCGCGTCCCCGCTCATCAGAAACAGGTGTTGGCTTTCCAGCAGCGGCGCCAGCGCAATTGAAGCAACCAGAAGCCAAGACTGCGCTTTGCATGATGCGCCGCGCTGCTTGTTGCGACGCAACCACAACATTTGTCCCACGAAAAAGCCCGACGGGGATACCGCCGGGCCTTTCGATTGTTCGTTGGGCAGGCGGATCAGGCCGCTGCTTCAACCCGGTGCAGGGCGCACTGGCCCCAGATATCGGAAAGCGCAACCACAAGCCGTTCGATATCATCGTCGGAATGCACCGGGCTTGGCGTGATGCGCAAACGCTCGGTGCCAACCGGCACGGTGGGGTAATTGATCGGCTGCACATAGATGCCGTGATGATCCATCAGCCAGTCGCTGATCATCTTGGCCTTCTTGGCATCGCCCACCATCACCGGGATGATGTGGCTGGGATTTTCCATCTGCGGGATGCCGGTGGCGCGCAGCGCGGCGCGCACCTTGGCCACACGTTCCTGCTGGCGCTTGCGCTCGAACGGGCTGTCCTTCAGGTGCTTGACCGACGCCAGCGCACCGGCGGCAATCGCCGGCGGCAGCGCCGTGGTGAAGATGAAACCAGAGGCAAAGCTGCGCACGAAATCGCACAGCGCCTTCGACGCCGCGATATAGCCGCCAACCACGCCATAGGCCTTGGCCAGCGTGCCTTCGATCACGGTCAGTTGGTCCATCAGGCCTTCGCGTTCGGCAACGCCGCCGCCGCGGGGGCCGTACATGCCAACCGCATGGACTTCGTCGATATAGGTCAACGCGCCATGTTTGTTGGCAACCTCGCAGATATCCTTGATCGGAGAAATATCGCCGTCCATCGAATAGACGCTTTCGAACGCCACCAGCTTGGGCACCGAGGCATCATATTGGCTCAGCAGCCGATCCAGATCCTCGGCATCATTGTGCTTGAACACTTCGCACTTGGCGCGGCTGTGGCGAATGCCTTCGATCATCGAAGCGTGGTTGAGTGCGTCGGAGAAGACGACACAACCGGGGATCTTGGCCGCCAGCGTGGAAAGCGCCGCCCAGTTGGAAACATAGCCCGAGGTGAACAGCAGCGCGTCTTCCTTGCCGTGCAGATCGGCCAGTTCCAGTTCAAGTTGGCGGTGCACGTGCATGGTACCGGAGATATTGCGGGTGCCACCAGCGCCGGCGCCGGACCGATCAAGCTCTTCATGCATGGCCGCGACCACATCCGGGTGCTGGCCCATGCCGAGATAATCATTGGAGCACCAGACGGTCACATCCTGCGTGGACCCATCCGGAAGATAACGCGTGGCGTGAGGATATTCGCCGGAATGCCGCTGAAGTTCGGCAAAAACGCGGTAATTCCCGCGTTCTTTCAAGCCGTCCAGTGCTGCCTGGAAATGAGCTTCAAAGTCCATTCATCGTCTCCAAGCCCCGTTCATTGCACGGCGTTTTGTCGCGCCGCAAGCGGATTCGTGTCGGCCTTACCCGACATTATGACAGTTTCGTTAACCGATTTCTGCAGGCGCTGTCTCGCCTGCTCGGGCATCGCCCAACGGAAGATTGCCGTGTCTTGCCACGGCACGACCAAAAAGCCGTGTTCGATGAACGCCAGCGCCACTAGGGCAAACGCCAGTGCATAGCCAGTGGCAATACCGCCGCGGCTGCTGAGCGCCAGATCGGCCAGCCACGCGGCCAGCGCGGTAATACCCGACACCGACAGCAGGAAGAACCAGCGCGGCGGCGCGATGCGGAAATAGCTGGCCAGATAGCGCATGTGATCGGGCATCATCTCGGTCGACAGATGTGGCACGCCGGCAAAGATGTTGAACTTTGCCGACAGCCGCATCACGAACAGCAGCAGAAAGGTGAGCATGGCCGTCTGGTTGGCTTTGCCCCAGGTGGCCGCCGTGATGACCGCCAGGCAGCCGAACATCGCCACTTCGTGATAGATCAGCGTGGCCGCCGCCAGCCGGAATCGCCGCCAACCCCGCGCCTCTGGCGGGCAGGGATTGCGGTTCGGCCCGGTCACAAAGCCCATCAGGAACGACAGTTCGTGCCAGCCCCACAGCACCAGGGCGCAGGCAAAGGCCATATAGGCCGCCCAGCTGCTGGTTTCTTCCGCCGTGGCAATGATGCCGCCCATGGCAAAGCCGGACGCAATCGACGCCAAGGTGATGCTCACCGGCCAGGTGTGGCTCGGCAATTTGTCGAGCCACAACACGAATCCCGTGGCGACGAACCACAGCACCGTTGCAAACAGCAAAGGCAGCGCGAATTCGGTCACGACCCGGCCGCGCTTACCAGACCGGAACCATGCGCACGTTTGGCGTCACGTCCATCTTGTCCACCGGGTGGAGGTAGAGGCGCACGAACGTTGCCGCCGCCTTCAACGACAGGCCGATGCGCTTGATCTTGCCGCTGATACCACCTTCGGCAACCGCAGCGTCGATGGCATCGCTGGTTTTCCGCATGGATTCCAGCAGCGCGCGATAGCTGGGGGTATCGGTCTGCAGGCCGATCGGGAACACCTGTTTGGTGATGTCAGTGGTGATGCGGAACACGCGGAAACCAAAGTCGGTCGGATCAATGCCGAAATGCTTGTAGAGCATCGGCCGCTGGTGATCGCGCACATACATGGTGGCATAGACCGCATTCAAAAAGAAACGGATCCACAGCACGTTGAGGCCCGAGGTGAGCTTTGGATCAGCGCGCATCAGCAGTGCAAACGCCTCACCATGCCGGAACTCGTCGTTGCACCATTCCTCGAACCATTTGAAAATCGGGTGAAAGCGTTTTTCCGGGTGCTTTTCCAGATGACGGTGGATGGTGATGTACCGGGCGTAGCCGATCTTTTCCGACAGATAGGTGGCGTAGAAGATGAACTTCGGCCGGAAGAACGTGTATTTCTTGGTCTTGGTCAGGAAGCCCAGATCGATGCCGATCCCGGCGTCCTTCAGGCTGTCGTTGATGAAACCGGCATGGCGGCTTTCATCGCGTGCCATCAGCCTGAACAGCGCCTTGGCATCCGGGTTCTTCATGCGCTTGGTGATTTCGGCATAAAGGATGCAGCCGGAAAATTCCGACGTCATCGACGACACGAGGAAATCGATGAACTCCGGCTTCAGTTCCGGATCCATGGCCGCAAGCACACCGTCGAATTCGGGCGTGCGCTTGAAATGCTTCTTGTTGGGATCGGCGGTCATCTCGTCGATCAGGCTGTCCCACTCGACGCGCACGCGGCTTACGTCGATGCGGTCCATCGCGTCATAGTCGGTGGTATAAAAACGCGGGCTCAGCACGGTTTCCTGCCGCGCGATCGCCAGTGCATCGTCCTTGGTGATTTCACCACCGGCTTTGATGGGGGTCAGAGCGTTCATCACGGCTTCTCCGAGCTGAAGGTAATTTCGTAGAGTTCAGTGAGTTCCAGCTGGGCTTTCAGCTTGGTCCACACTCGTTCAAGGGGGGTGGCTTTCCACACCGTGACCGGGCGGCGCAGGGTGAGGCGTTCGCCAAAGGGCAGTTTCACCGCCGTGCCGTGGACTTTCACCTGATCACCGGGGCCGAGTTCAACATCCCCATCCAGTTCAACATGCGCGTGCAGATTGTCGAACGTGTGCTCGATCTCGATCGTGCACTCGGTGTCAAACCGATGGCGTGTAAACAAGCCCATCAGGCGCCTCCCGCCAGGAACGGCATCGACGATTGCGCCGGGGCAGGCGGGGTGATCGGCTGTTGCGGCACGCCCGGTCCGCCGGGCTGATAGGGGACCAACAGTTGAGCAAAGGCCGCGCGGTTGGTGCTGCCAAAGCTGCCCAGTTCCAGAATCCGCCCGGTGGAGGTGTCGGTCAGCGTCAACGCGCCATCGGCCCATTGCGCCACCGTCACCGAACCGGCGCGATCGACTTCTTTCAGGCGGCGCTCACGCATCAGGCCGCGCATCACGCCGCGGATGAAGCCGGTGTTACTGCCGGGCAGGAACACGAACACCAGCTTGCCGGCCGCCACGTCGGTGACCAGCAGCGCACCATCCGCCCGGTCTTCAAAACGGAAATCACGCGCCACCACCACGGCCACCTGCCGCCGTTCCCGCGATTGCGGTGCGGTTTCGGCCGCCGGCAGCAGGCCCAGCCTGATGCCGCCCACCGTGAGGATGGAAATGCCGATCAATGCGCCCGCTGCATAGAGCGCCGATTTGGGGAAGCGTTCATGGACGAATTCACCGCTCATGCCGCTGCCCCTACCATGACGGGAGCAAGCTGGGCATCAGGGCTCGCCGCAAAGCGGGCCGGATCGGCCTTGGCCAACGCATCGGCCAGCTGCGGTACAAAATCTTCCGGCACAGCGCGCAGCATCGGCTGCGGCGATCCGAATTTCCACGGCCGCACGTGCGGCCACATCTGCAGATAGGCTAGCGGGAAACGCACCGTTGGGGTGAGCGAGACATCGACCATGCCTGCGCCAGCCGGCTTCACGTCAGCCTTGCCAATCAGCGCCAGCGGCACGTTCACGCATTTGGGCAGCGCCACGCCGAAACGCAGCACGACGCGCTTGTTGGTCAGTGTGTAGATGGTCGATTTCGCCTGTGCCCGCGCCAGCACAGCCAGCACAGCCAAGCCCAGCAGCGCCACCGCCAGAGTGGTGACCGCACCCACCACGCCGGTGCCGCCAGACACGAAGGCAAAGCCGGCGACGATCAGGAACCAGACGGTGACGAGGCGCGTGTGAAAAACGCCGCGCGCCACGCCGCGCCAATCTGGCGTGCCCTGCCAGAGGATTTCTTCCCCCGGTGGCAGCCGCCCGGGCAGACCCGGGATTGGCTCGTCTTCATATTCCATCGACACAAACAGGCTCCGTCATTCCAGTCCAGCGCCGGATCAGATCAGCGGCTCGGCCCGTTCCGACGTCGCCCACAGATAGCCGGCGCCAAAATAGGCCGTGATCTTTTCTTCTTCGAGCAAGGTAACCTGATCGGCCGATTTGGTGCGCGGTACACTGGCGATCTGGGCGCCAGTGATGGCATCGGTCGTCACGCCGTCGCGGGACACGCGGGCCATGGTGATCGGCATCAGCACCGTGCCGGCACCGCCAGCCAGATCAACTTCCAGATAGCGCAGGCAGGATTCAGCCTTGTCCATCCACAGTTCCTTGACCGTGCCGGCCTTGCCGCCATCGAGACCATAGACCGGCAGACCACGCGGATCGACATCGTTGCCGTGCACATCCACCGGGTGACCGATTGCGCGCAGTGGCACAATGCGCGGGGTGCCATGCATGTCGAGATCGGGGCGATCCGCGCGCTGCGCGATCGACGCCGGGCCAAGGCCGGAGGTCAACTTGTCGCCGGTCACGTCGAGCGGTTCGCCGGCCCAGACGCGCGGCAGCACGTTGGTGGGCAGCTCGTCACGATCATTGGCCGTTGGCGTGGTCACATCGCCCAGGCCATGCGGCAGCGAGAAGGTTTTCGCCGGCTTGAAGAACAGCGAGTCGGTATCGGTTCCGCCATGGGCAGTGCCGCTCAGATCGTCCTCGACAGGATAGCCTTCGCGCCGGTCTTCACCGCGCAAATACCAGACCAAACCCAGGAAAAACAGGAAGAAGGCGAAGAAGGTAAGCTCCGCGATGTCCAGGCCACCAACCAGATGCACGTTCGTCATGCGAGGTGTCTCCCCTCAAAGTGAAACCGGTCGCGGCATTGCGGCGCCCCGACCAACCAGCGCGTATTCCCAAGCCTTGCCATCCTCGCGCCAGCGAACGGCAATGCGAATCCCTGTCTGGCCTGCAACGGCCGGAAGCCAGTGTCATAGCATGACGCCAGCGTGACACGGTAGAGCAGAAGCTGATGGGATTGCAAACTTTTGCGCCCTGCGTGCCGAATTTTACTGCACGCCGTGCGGACCCGCGGAGGACACCGGCCATGCCGCCGCCCGCGATGGCCCGAACCGCTCATCCCAACAACACTTCCTGAGCATGGCTGGTGTAAAATCCGCGGCTAACACGCTGATCGCGGCCCAACTGCGCGTGCGGCACGCTGCGCGACAGCCGCGCCTTCAACAGATCATGCGCAACCGGAATGATGCTGGGCGAACGATCGCTTTTCGGGAAGAACTGCCCGATGGCGCGCACGGTGCGCAGCAAGGGCGTGCCCGGTGCAAAGGTGAACACCAGCGAATGGCTGGCGCGTTCGGCCAGCTTGGCCGTCGCGGCGGCAATCTGGTCGCTTTCATAGTGGATGAGCACGTCCATCGACACGATATGATCGAACTGGCCAAAACTGGCATCCAGCATGTCGCCGGCGTGCAGCGAAATCCTGGCCCTGACGTCATCGGGCAGGCGCTCACGGCCGATCTCGATCAGTTGCGGCGACACGTCGATGCCCACCACTTCAGCACCGCGGCGGGCGGCTTCGATGGCCAGCATGCCGGTGCCGCAACCGGCATCCAGGATGCGGCGGCCGCGCAGATCCTGCGGCAGCCAGCTCATCAGGGTATCGCGCATTTCCTGACGGCCAGCGCGCACGGTGGCACGGATTTTCGACACCGGCGCATCGCTGGTCATCGCCGCCCAGGCTGCCAGCGCGGTGCTGTCGAAATATGTCTCCAGCTTGGCGCGCTTGGACTCCCAGCCGGCAGCCTGCTTTGGGCTATGGGCGTTCATTCAGACCCCGATCACTCGAATCCGAGGAAATCAAAGATCTCGCGATCCTTCATCGGCTTGGCCAGGCACGGTTCCACACCAGCCCACAGCAGCGCAGCCAGGCGCTTGTACTCATTCTGCACGGCCAGGATTTCCGGCGATTCGTCCATTTCAAAGATGGTGCATTTTTTCAGGCGGCTGCGGCGGATGGCATCCAGATCAGGAAACTGCGCCAGCCGGTCGATGCCGGTGGCGGCGCTGAACCGGTCAATCTCGTCGGTGTTGGCCGAACGATTGGCGATGCAGCCAGCAAGGCGCACTTCATAATTCTTCGATTTGGCCTGAATGGCAGCCATGATGCGGTTCATCGCAAAGATGCTGTCAAAATCATTGGCGGTCACCACGATGGCGCGTTCGGCATGCTGCAAGGGCGCCGCGAAACCGCCGCACACCACGTCACCCAGAACGTCGAAGATCACCACATCCGTGTCTTCCAGCAGATGGTGCTGCTTCAGCAGTTTCACCGTCTGGCCAACGACATAGCCGCCGCAGCCGGTGCCGGCCGGCGGCCCGCCGGCTTCGACGCACATGACGCCGTTGAAGCCTTCGAACATATAGTCTTCGGGCCGCAGTTCCTCGTGGTGGAATTCATGCTGTTCCAGCACGTCGATCACGGTCGGCATCAGTTTCTTGGTCAGCGTGAAGGTGCTGTCGTGTTTGGGGTCGCAGCCGATCTGCAACACGCGCTGGCCCAGCAGCGAAAAGGCCGCCGACAGGTTGGACGACGTGGTGGACTTGCCGATCCCGCCCTTGCCGTAAACGGCGAACACCTTGGCATTGGTGATCTTCTGGCTGGGGTCGAGCGCGACCTGCACGCTGCCTTCGCCGTCTCCGGGTCCCGCTGTGCGGGTCTTGTCGATTATGAGCGTCATGTCAGAAGCCTTCCTTAGGCCGCCAGGGAACCGGCGGGGGCTACGCCTTCAAGCTGATCTTCTATCGCGTCTGTCGCGGCTTGCAATGCCGCCAGCGTTTCGGCGTCGGGCTGCCAGAAATTGCGTTCCGCCGCTTCGATCAGGCGATTGGCAATCTTGGCCGCCGCGCGCGGGTTCATCTCGGCGATGCGCTGCCGCATCGTTTCGTCCAGCAGATAGGTTTCGCTGATGCGCTGATACACCCAGGAATCGACCTGGCCGGTGGTTGCCGACCAGCCGGTGGTGGTGGTCACTGCGGCTTCGACCTGGCGCACGCCTTCATAGCCGTATTTCAGCTGCGCCTCGATCCACACCGGGTTGAGCGTGCGCGTGCGGGTTTCGAGCGCGACCTGTTCCTGCAAACTGCGCACCTTGCCGCTGCCTTGCGTCTGATCGCCGATATACACAGGCGCGCTCTCGCCGCCCTTGGCGCGGGTTATGGCGCGGCTGATGCCGCCCAGCGTGTCGACATATTGATCGATGGTTGTGATGCCGAGTTCGACCGATTCCAGATTCTGGTAGGCGCAATCGACCGTTTTCAGCGCGCTGGCCAGCAGGCCGGGCTGGCGCATGGGCTTGCCATCGACGCCATAGGCATAGCCCTTCTGCTTTTCGTAGGTGTCGGCCAATTCGTTGGGATCGGTCCAGCCGCCGCTGTCGATCAGCAGATTGACGTTGGCGCCATAGCTGCCTTCGGCGTTGGAATAGACGCGTAAAGACGCCGTCGCCATGTCGCAGCCATGCTCTTGCTGGTAGGAAAGGCTGTGCTTGCGGACGAAGTTCTGCTCCGGCAGTTCGTCGGCTTCCGACGCCAGCAGCGCGGCTTCGGCCAGCATCTTGGTCTGCAGCGGCAGGAGATCGCGGAACACGCCTGACAGCGTGACCAGCACGTCCACACGCGGGCGGCCGAGCTGTTCGAGCGGGATCAGTTCGGCACCAGCCAGCCGGTTGTAGCTGTCGAACCGCGGCTTGGCGCCCATCAGCGCCATGGCCTGCGCTACCTGTGCGCCTTCACTTTTCAGATTGTCGGTGCCCCACAGCACCATGGCGACGGTTTCCGGCAGCTTGCCGGCGTCTTCCAGGGCGCGATCGAGGATGCGCTGGGCCTGCGCCGAACCATCCTTGCAGGCGTAGGCCGACGGCAGGCGGAACGGATCAAAACCGTGGATGTTGCGGCCCGTCGGCAGGATTTCCGGATCGCGCAAGATGTCGCCGCCGGCAACGGGCGGGACGTAACGGCCGTCAAGCGCACGGATCAGGCCGTTCATCTCGTGATTGACCGACAGCGCAGCATTCAGATTGGCCAGTTCCCGCAACACCGGCGTGTTGGGCACGATGCGGCCGTGGATGAGTTTCTCGATGGTGTCGCGGTCAACCGCCTCACCGCGGGCCTGGGCACTGGCGGCCAGCATGTCGATGCGGGCGTCTTCGCTCTCCGCATCGCCAAACACATGCAGGCCCTGCGGGATCAGTTCCTGCTCGATCTCGTACAGCTTGGCGGCTAGCGTGGAGAAGTCGCTGCTGTCGAGGTCGATCGCTTCGGCCTGCTCGCGGATGATCTCTTCCAGCCCCGGCAATTCCGCGCTGCCCGGCGCAGTCGCGCGCCAGCGGTCAACGCTGGCCTTGATGTCGGAAAGCCCCTTGTAGAGGCCCGAATTGGTCAGCGCCGGGGTGAGATAAGACACAAGCGTCGCGCCCGACCGCCGCTTGGCCAGCACG
>NZ_JANPML010000180.1:0-5250 GCF_031422795.1 Sandarakinorhabdus sp. | reverse complement strand
CTGCGCCACCGGATAGGGGTAGGGGACGGCAAACTCGCTGTAGACGTCGATGGTATGGGCGATGGACTTGGTGGAATAGGCATCCCACAGCGGCCGGGCTTCCTTGGGATAGAAGCTCATCGCCATCACCAGCGGGTTGGCGCTGTCGTCTTGTTTGACGCCCATCGCGTCCCACACGAACTTGCGCGACGATGCCCAGGCGAAATCGCGGACGTTGCGGGCGGTGAAACGCCAGGTGCGGCTGCCGCTGGCCTTCTGCTTTTCAGCGGCCACCGCTTCGTCGGGCGTGACGATATACACCGGTTCCTTGGCGGTGCGGGCCTGCGCCAGCCGGGCGCGCTGCGCGGCCGACAGTATATCAGGATTGGCCAGTTCCCCGGTGGCCGAAATCACGTGATCGGCCGGCACGGTGAGCGACACATCGTAATCGCCGAATTCCAGCGTGAACTCGCCGCCGCCAACGAAAGCCTTGTTGTGCCAGCCTTCATAATCCGAATAGACCGCCGCGCGCGGGAACCATTGCGCGGCCAGAAAGATGCAATTGCCGTCCTGATCCGGCTTGGTGAAGCATTCATAGCCCGATCGGCCACCCACCACGCGGGTTTCCGGCATCGGCAGGGTGAAATCGATCTTCACCGTCGTCGCACCGCCGCTGGCCAGCGCTGCGGCCAAATCGATGCGCAGCAGCGTATCGACCACGGTGAACTTCAGCGCGCGGCCCGACGCATCAGTGACCTTCAGATTGTTGAAGCCGCCTTCCCACTCCTTCATGCGCATCGCCTTGCGCACATCGGTCAGGCTGATGCCGCCGCCGGGCGACACGGTTTCAGCGCGCTCCGCAATGTGATCGCGCTTGTAATTCTGATCGAGCAGCAGCCATAGATAGCGAAGACTGTCCGGGCTGTTGTTGTGATAGGTGATGGTCTCGCTGGCGCTGATCGTGCGCGTGGCTTCGTCCAGCTTGGCGGTGATCCGATAATCCACCTTCTGCTGCCAGTAACGATGGCCCGGCGCGCCGGCAGCGTTGCGATAATCGGTCGGGGTCGGCCAATCCTCGCCTTCCAGTTGGCGGAACTTGTCGACGAAATCGCCCTTGGTCTGCTCGACCGGGCCGGCGGTTGCGGCGACACCCAAAAGGGCGGCAATCACCCACATCATCACCCGACCAATCACGTGCATCCGGCAGCCCCTCACGTCTTCACCCGGCCTCCCGCCGGAAACCCTGCCCTTGCCGCGTCACCATCGGCTTGGCAAGCTGCGCCACACTGCACCTGCGGCATTTGACCCACCGTGGCCAACGGCCGGCGCGTTGCAGCCGGTCAGTGAGTGTGACAATATGACTTGTCGAGTCGATCCACCGCTGGAGGGGTTTTTCATGCGCCTGATCGCTGTTGTTGCTGCCACCGCCATGCTGGTCTCCGCCGGCGCCGCCAGTGCCTGCGCCTTTGACGGCATGCCGGGTTACAGCCACTACGCCCCCGATGGCACCGATCCCTATGCCGGCGCTTATGCCGAAGCCGCGGCCCGCATTGCCGAACAGCGCCGTCAGGAAGCCATTGAAACGGCGCGCCTTGCCATGATGAAACGGCTGGGCCTGAAGGACGATGTCGCCACCGCTCAGGCTCCCGCCGGTGCGCTTGCCGTGGCCAATGTCCGGCCCTGATACGCCGAACCATGTGAACAATGCTGCGGGGCCTCTGGTGGAAGCCAGGGGCCTTTCCCATGACCGTTCTGGCCAGTGCGTGCTGCAGATCGGCGATTGGCAGCTGAACAGCGGGGCCCACGCGCTGCTGTTGGGGCCGTCGGGATCGGGCAAGACCAGCTTCATCAACATCGTCACCGGCCTGCTGACTCCCACCCACGGCGATCTGCTGGTGGCCGGCGAGGCGATGTCGGCGCTGCCGCCCGCTGGCCGCGATGGCTTGCGCCGCCGGACCATAGGGCTGGTGTTCCAGACGCTGCGGCTGATCCCGGCGTTGAGTGTGACCGACAATCTGGCGCTGGCCCAGCAGCTCGCGCTGGGCAGCGTTGACCGCGCCGCCATTGCACAGATGATCGACCGGGTTGGCCTGTCCCACCGCGCGGCCGCCCGGCCACGCCAGCTTTCGCAAGGCGAAGGCCAGCGCGCCGCCATTGCGCGGGCGCTGATCACCCGGCCGCGGCTGGTGGTGGCCGATGAACCGACCAGCGCACTCGACGATGCCAATGCCGCGCGCATGATCGATCTGATGTTCGAGGTCGCCGCCGCCACCGGCGCCACCCTGCTGGTCGCCACCCACGATGGCCGCATCGCTGAACGCTTTGCCAACCGGCTCGATCTGGTCGCTCCGCCGGCAAAAGCCGCATGATCAGGCTCAGCCTTGCCTATCTGAAAGACCGTGGCCTCAACACCGCGCTCAACATCCTGCTGCTGGCCTTGAGCGTTGCCAGCCTGGTCATCCTGCTGCTGTTTTCGAGCCAGCTGGAAAACCGTTTCGACAAGGATTCCCAAGGCATCGACATGGTGGTGGGTGCCAAGGGCTCGCCGCTGCAATTGATCCTGTCGTCGGTCTATCATGTCGATATCCCGACCGGGAATGTGCCGCTGGCAACGGTCGATCTGCTGCGCCGCCAGATGGGCGTGGCGCAGGCGATCCCGCTGGCACTGGGCGACAGTTTTCGCAGTTTTCGCATCGTCGGTACCGAGCCAGCCTATCCGGCGCTGCTGGGTGCCAGCCTTGCCGATGGCCGCATGTTCGAGCGCCGGATGGAGGCCGTGATCGGCGCCGACGTGGCGACACGCACCGGCGCAGGCCTGGGCCAGCGTTTCATTGGCGGCCACGGCATGACGGGTGGCGAGGATGGGCCCAAGCATGAAGAATCGCCCTTTATCGTTGTCGGCCGGCTGCAGCGCACGGGCACCGTGATCGACCGGCTGATCCTGACCAAGGTCGAAAGCGTGTGGGAAGTCCACGGCATCGAGGCGCCGCATGCAGAGGATGAAGCGCACGCCAGCCCGGCAGAGGTGACCGCCGTGCTGGTGCGCTTTGGTTCGCCCATCGCTGCGGTGCGGCTGCCCGGCTTCGTCAACCGCCAGACCAATCTGCAGGCCGCCGTGCCGGCTGTTGAAGTTTCCCGTCTGCTGGCGCTGGTTGGGGTCGGGCTGGATGCGGTGCGGGCCTTTGCCGTGCTGTTGATGCTCACCGCCGGGCTGTCGATCTTTGTCGCGCTGCTCACGGCGCTGAAGGAGCGGGAGGGCGACATGGCGATGCTGCGCGTCATCGGTGCGAGCCGCGCGGCGATCATCGGCCAGGTGGCCAGCGAAGGCCTGATCCTGGCTGCCTCCGGCGCGGCGCTCGGCCTGGCGCTCGGCCACGGCGTGATTGCCCTTGCCGCCGCCAATATCGAACAGTTGCGCCAATTGGGGCTGAATGCGCTGGCTTTTCATCCTGGCGAAGCGGCAATTGTGGCGGCAGCGCTCATCATCGGGCTTATTGCGGCCTTGATTCCGGCGTTCAGGGTGTTGAAATCGGATATCGCCGATACGCTGGCAAATGCCCGCTAGGAGGACATGATGACTGCTCGTCTTGCCATCGCTGCTACCTTGGCTGCCCTGCTCATCACCGGACCGGCGGCGCTGGCCCAAACCGCGACGAAGCCATCGGAATCCATCTGGAAACCCGCCCCCACCCCGCCCGGCGGCGTCGCTTGGGCGGTGCTGGAAGCTGCAACAGAAGATCCGGCCGCCGCCAAGGCTGGCGCAATGAAACCGCTCTATCCCGCCACCGTCAAATCGCTCGCCGGCAAGCGGGTGAAGATCAACGGCTATATGCTGCCATTGGGCAAGGGCGCCAACCAGAGCCATTTCGTGCTGCTGGCCTATCCGCCCGATTGCCCGTTCCACCTCAATCCCGGCCCACAGCAGTTCATCGAAGTGAAGGTGGCGAGCGCCATCCCGATGAATTATGATGTGCGCACCATCGAAGGCACGCTGCAATTGGCCGGCGGAGACGGGGCCGGCGTGTTCTACAAGATCAGCGACGGGAAGGAGATGTGAAGGCGCTTTTGGCAGCGGCGTTGCTTGCGGCGCCCGCCAGCGCCGCGCCCCTGCCGCCTGAACTCGCCGCCCGCATCGACGGCCGCATGCGCGAGTGGGCGCAGGCCAATCAGGCTCCCGGCCTGACCTGGGGCATCGTCAAGCGCGGCGAAGGCCTGGTGCATGTTGGCCGCGCCGGCCTCGCCGATGTCGCCAGCGGCCGCCCTGTGGCGGCCGACACGCGCTTTCGCATCGCCAGCATGACCAAGGCTTTCACGGCGCTGACGCTGTATGATCTGGCCGCGGAAGGCAGGCTGCGGCTGGACGATCGGGTCGTCACCCACCTGCCCGAAACCGCTGACTGGATCGGCGGAGTCAGCGTGACCGATCTGGTCCATCACATGGCCGGCTTTGTCACCGATGATCCCTGGGGTGATCGCCAGACGCCGTTGCCCGAAGACCAGTTCACCGCCCTGTTGTCGATCGGCGTGCCGTTCACCCGCGCACCCGGCATCGCCCATGAATATTCCAACCTGGGCTATGCCATGCTGGGCCGCATCATCCGCAATGCCAGCGGCCAGCCGTTCGAAGCCGAAATCGCCCGCCGCCGGTTCCAGCCGCTGGGCATGACCGCCACCACCTTCAACCTCGCCGATGTGCCGCGCAGCCTGCTGGCCACCGGCTGGCGCTGGGAAGACGGCATCTGGAAAGCCGAGCCAGAGATGGCCCCCGGCGCCTTCGGCGCGATGGGCGGCATCATCACCACCGCGCCGGATTATGCGCGCTGGGTCGATCATCTGCTTTCCGCCTGGCCGGCCGCCGCACCGGCTGCCGGCCCGCCGATCGCGGGCGGCACGGCGACGAACGAGCCGAGGGCGCGGATCACCGTGCGCAGCCTGTTGCGCGGCGAAGGCGTGCCGCGCCGTGTCACCCGGCCCGGCAACGGCCCGCCCTGCCAGATCGCCGTGGTCTATGGCGGTGGCTTGCGGGTAGGCGATGATTGCACGCTGGGCCGGGTGGCGTTCCACGGCGGCGGCTATCCCGGCTATGGCAGCCACATGATCATCGCGCCCGACAGCGGCTGGGGCGTGTTTGTGCTGACCAATCGCACCTATGCCGGCCCGTCTGCGCCGGCGTGGGATGCGCTGATCGCGATGAACGATGCCGGGCTGGTGCAAGCCGACGCGGTGCCATTGTCGCCGGCGTTGGCCCGGTTGGTAGAACCGGTCCACACG
>NZ_JANPML010000179.1:0-4733 GCF_031422795.1 Sandarakinorhabdus sp. | reverse complement strand
GACGTGGCCCATAACCACCCCGAAAAAATCCACACCATCACCATCGATCCGGCCACCGGTGCCATGCCGCACCACGGCCGCGCCGTTGCTGCCGCGCTGGGCCTGACCGGCCCGCTCGCCAAGCAGGCCGAGAATGTGACGTTGAAGCTCTATGATGCCTTCGTCGGCACCGATGCCAGCCAGATGGAAATCAACCCGCTGGCCGTGACGGACGATGGCAAGCTGCTGGTGCTCGACGCCAAGGTCGGTTTTGATCCCAACGCGCTGTATCGCCACCCTGATCTGGTGGAACTGCGCGACCTGACCGAGGAAGACCCGGCGGAAGTCGAAGCGTCGAAATACGATCTCGCCTTCATCAAGCTCGATGGCAACATTGGCTGCCTGGTCAATGGCGCTGGTCTGGCCATGGCCACCATGGACATCATCAAGCTGAACGGCGCCGAGCCGGCCAACTTCCTCGATGTCGGCGGCGGCGCGGACAAGGAGAAGGTGACCAACGCCTTCAAGCTGATCCTGAAGGACCCGGCGGTGCAGGGCATTTTGGTCAACATCTTCGGCGGCATCATGCGCTGCGACATCATCGCGGAAGGCATCATCGCCGCCGCCAAGGAAGTGCAGCTTTCGGTGCCGCTGGTGGTGCGCCTGGAAGGCACCAACGTCGAACTCGGCAAGGAAATCCTCGCCAATTCAGGCCTGCCGATCGTGTCGGCCGACAATCTGGGTGATGCAGCGGCCAAGATCGTTGCTGAAGTGAAGAAGGCCGCTTGAGATGAGCATTCTCGTCAACGCCAATACCCGCGTCATCACGCAGGGCTTCACCGGCAAACAGGGCACGTTCCATTCGGAACAGGCCATCGCCTATGGCACCAAGGTCGTCGGCGGCACCGCGCCGGGCAAGGGCGGCCAGACCCATCTTGGCCTGCCGGTGTTCGACACCGTGGCGCAGGCCCGCGAAGCCACCGGTGCTGATGCGTCGGTCGTCTATGTGCCGCCGCCCGGTGCCGCTGATGCCATCTGCGAAGCCATTGCCGCCGAAATCCCGCTGGTGGTGTGCATCACCGAAGGCATTCCGGTGCTCGACATGGTGCGTGTGAAGCGCGCTCTGCAGGGCAGCAAGACCCGCCTGATCGGGCCGAACTGCCCCGGCGTGCTGACGCCGGGTGAATGCAAGATCGGCATCATGCCCGGCAATATCTTCCGCAAGGGTAGTGTCGGCGTCGTTTCGCGTTCGGGCACGCTCACCTATGAAGCCGTGCACCAGACCACCAATGTCGGCCTGGGTCAGACAACGGCAGTCGGCATCGGCGGCGATCCGGTGAACGGCACCAATTTCATCGATATGCTGGAACTGTTCCTGGCCGACCCCGCCACCCAGTCGATCATCATGATCGGCGAAATCGGCGGCGATGCCGAGGAACAGGCCGCCCAGTTCCTGATCGACGAAGCCAAGCGCGGCCGCAAGAAGCCGATGGTGGGCTTCATCGCTGGCACCACGGCGCCTCCGGGCCGCCGCATGGGCCATGCCGGTGCGATCGTTTCGGGCGGCAAGGGTGATGCCGCTTCGAAGATGGCCGCCATGGAAGCCGCCGGCATCCGCGTGTCGCCGTCGCCGTCGCTGCTTGGCGAAACGCTGATCGAAGTGCTGAAGGGTTGATATCGCCGGCCATAGCTGCCGCCATGCGCGGCAGCTATGGCTGCGATGTGGCATAAGGTCATGACTTTGCGGCTGCGGGCCGTTACACATGGCATCATGTCTGGATCGAGGATTTGACGATGGAACCGCAAGCCCTGCTGCCCGGCCCCGAAGACCGGATCGGGCCAAGCTGGGCTCGGCCGAACTGGCCGATCCTGCCAGGTGATGATCTGACGCGCGGCCTTGATGCCGCCGGCATGTTTGCCGAAAGCACCGCCAAGACCGCTGGTCGCGCTGCTGCGGCCGCTGCCGTTGCCGGCGCGTCTCCGGAAGAAATTTCGCGGGCCGCCCAGGATGCGATCAGCGCGCTGATGTTGATCCGCACTTATCGCGTGCGCGGGCATTTGGCCGCCAATCTCGATCCGCTCGGCCTGGCGGTGCGGGATCTGCCGGCCGATCTGACGCCGGGTTATCACGGCTTTGGCGATGGCGATCTTGATCGCCCGGTGCATATCGGCGGCGCGCTTGGCCTGCAGACGGCGACCATCCGCGAGCTGGTGGGCATCCTGCAGCGCAATTATTGCGGCAATGTCGGCCTGGAATATATGCACATCAACGACGTCGAAGAACGTCGTTTCCTGCAGGACAAATATGAAGGCCGCGACAAGGAAGTTCAGTTCACTGCCAATGGCAAGCGGGCAATTCTGAACAAACTGCTTGAAGCCGAACAGTTCGAAAAATTCCTTGGCCGCAAATATGTCGGCACCAAGCGTTTCGGCCTGGATGGCGCCGAAGCCATGATCCCGGCGATGGAATCGATCATCAAGGTTGGCGGCCAGATGGGCATCACCGAAGTGGTGTTCGGCATGCCGCACCGTGGCCGGCTAAATATGCTGGCCAACGTGCTGCAGAAACCATACCGCACCATTTTCCACGAATTTGCCGGTGGTTCTTCCAATCCTGATGATGTCGGCGGTTCGGGCGATGTGAAATATCACCTTGGCACCAGCACCGATCGCGAATTTGACGGCAACACGGTCCATCTCAGCCTGGTCCCCAACCCGTCGCACCTCGAAGCGGTTGATCCGGTCGTGCTTGGCAAGGTGCGCGCCATCCAATCACTGGTGGGCGATGAAGACCGCAAGAAGGTCATGCCGGTGCTGCTACACGGCGATGCGGCCTTTGCCGGCCAGGGCATCGTGGCGGAATGTTTCGGTTTCTCCGGCCTTGATGGCTATGGCACCGGCGGCACCATCCATTTTGTCGTGAACAACCAGGTCGGCTTCACCACCAGCCCGCAGTTTGCGCGCTCGTCGCCCTATCCGTCCGATGTCGCCAAGATCGTGCAGGCGCCGATCTTCCACGTGAACGGCGACGATCCCGAAGCCGTGACGTTTGCCACCAAGGTCGCCACCGAATTCCGCCAGCGTTTTGGCCGCGATGTGGTGATCGACATGTGGTGCTACCGGCGCTTTGGCCACAACGAAAGCGACGAGCCGAGCTTCACCCAGCCGCTGATGTATGCCGCCATCGGCAAAAAACGCCCGGTGAGCGAGCTGTATGCCGAACGCCTGGCCCGCGAAGCCGTGCTCGACAATGCCGGCTACAAGGCGATGATCGATAGCTATGTGTCGATGCTGGAAGACGAATTCGACGCTGCCGCTGGCTTCAAGGCCAATGCTGCCGATTGGTTCGGCGGGCGTTGGGCCGGACTTGGCCGCCCCAAGGAAGCCATCGACAGCCGCCGCGCCGCGATGACCGGCGTTTCGATCACCGAACTGCGCGAAATCGGCAAGCAGCTGACCACCGTGCCCGATGGCCTGACCATCCACCGCACCCTGGCTCGTGTGCTCGATGCCAAGGCGGAGATGATTTCCAGCGGTGGCGGCATCGATTGGGCCACCGGTGAAGCGCTGGCCTTTGGCGCCCTGCTGAAGGATGGTTATAGCGTTCGCCTGTCGGGCCAGGATTGCGGCCGCGGCACCTTCAGCCAGCGCCATTCGGTGTGGACCGATCAGAAGGACGGCCATCGTTACGTGCCGCTTCGCGCGATGGACCCGAATTTCACCGTGCTCGACAGCCCGCTTTCGGAATTCGGCGTGCTGGGTTTCGAATATGGTTTTTCGCTCGCCGATCCGAAGTCGCTGGTGTTGTGGGAGGCGCAGTTCGGCGATTTCGTCAACGGCGCGCAGACCATCATCGATCAGTTCATTGTGTCGGGCGAGATCAAGTGGCTGCGGGCCAGCGGCCTCGTCATGCTGCTGCCGCATGGCTATGAAGGGCAGGGGCCTGAGCATAGCTCGGCGCGTCTGGAACGCTTCCTCAGCCTGTGCGCGGAAGACAATATCCAGGTTGCCAACTGCACCACCCCGTCCAACTTCTTCCACCTGCTGCGCCGCCAGATGCTGCGCGATTTCCGCAAGCCGCTGGTGGTGTTCACGCCAAAATCACTGCTGCGTCACAAGCGGGCGGTTTCGACGCTGGCCGATATGGGCCCGGCGACGACCTTCCATCGCTGCCTGGACGATCTGAAGCCCTGCGATCCCAAGCAGGTTCGTCGCGTCGTGCTGTGTACCGGCAAGGTCTATTATGATCTGCTCGAAGCCAGCGAGAAAGACAGCCGCGATGACGTTTATCTGCTGCGTGTCGAACAGCTTTATCCGTTCCCCGGCGATGTGGTGGCCGAATATGCTGCCAAATTCCCCAACCTTGAAACCGTGGTGTGGGCGCAGGAAGAACCGCAAAACGGCGGCGCCTGGACGTTTGTCGCACCGCTGATCGAAGCCGCTCTTGATCGCCGCCCGGTCTATGCCGGTCGTGCGGCGGCGGCTGCCACGGCCACCGGCCTGCTGAAGCGCCACAACGCCGAACAGGCCAAGCTGGTGGCCGAAGCGCTGGGTGCCACCACGACGCAAGTGAAAGCCGCCATCCGCGGCGGCCTCAAGAAAAAGTAAGAAGGTTCGATCATGGCAACTGATGTCATCGTGCCCGCCCTGGGCGAATCCATCACCGAAGCCAGCGTTGGCCAATGGCTGAAGCAGCCCGGCGAAGCGGTCGCGGCCGACGAAGCCATTGTGGCGCTGGAAACCGACAAGGTGGC
>NZ_JANPML010000178.1:0-14787 GCF_031422795.1 Sandarakinorhabdus sp. | reverse complement strand
TTGCGCGCTGTTACCCCGGCCACGCGCGTCATCTATATCGCCAATCCCAACAATCCCACCGGCACGTTGCTGCCCGCCGCCGACATCCACCGCCTGATCGCCGGCGTGCCCAGCGATGTCGTGCTGGTGCTGGACTGCGCCTATGCCGAATTTGTCGAGGGCGAATATGAAGACGGGCTGGCGCTGGCGCAAACGCTACCCAATCTGATCGTCACCCGCACCTTCTCGAAGATCCACGGGCTTGCGGCGCAGCGCGTCGGCTGGGCCGTCGCTGCCCTGCCGCTGATCGCCGCCATGGAACGGGTGCGCGGGCCGTTCAATGTCACCAGCACCGGCCAGGCCGCAGCGGTCGCTTCGTTGGGCGATGAGGCGCATCTTGCCTTGGTGCGCAGCGAAACCATCCGCCTGCGCCGCTGGCTGGAAGGCGAGATTGCCCAATTGGGCAACGCCGGCCTGCGCGCCATCCCGTCGGCGTGTAACTTCATCCTGATCGAATTCCCGGAAGACGGCCCGGTATCGGCGGCGGACTGCAATGCCTGGCTGCTCGATCACGGCATCATCTGCCGCTATCTCGCCGTGCAGAACATGCCGCGCTGCCTGCGCATTTCCATCGGCACCGAAGGCGAAACCCGCACCGTCGCAGCCGCCTTGCGCGACTATGTCGAAGGCGCCGGAGCAAACGCCTGATGTTGCCGTTCTCGCGGGTCGCCATCATCGGCATGGGCCTGATCGGCTCGTCGCTGGCCCGCGCCATCCGTGCGGCCATGCCCACCGTGCATTTGGTGGTGAGCGATGCCAGTTCGGCGGTCCGCGAGCGCGTCGCCGAACTGGGGCTGGCCGATGATGTGGCCGATGGTGCCGGTGCGGCCGTGGTGGATGCCGATCTGGTCATCCTGTGCGTGCCGGTGGGCGCCATGGCCGATGTCGCAGCTGAAATCGCGCCGGAACTGGCACCCGATACCGTGGTGAGCGACGTGGGTTCGGTGAAGGAAAATGTGCTGATCGTGCTCAGCGCTGCCCTGCCCGGCGTCCACGTCATTCCCGCCCATCCGGTGGCCGGCACCGAAAAATCCGGGCCGGATGCCGGCTTTGCCAGCCTGTTCACAGGCCGTTGGTGCATCATCACGCCGCCACCGCGCGCCGATGCCACCATGGTGGAACGCCTGTCCGAATTCTGGCGACGGCTGGGCAGCAAGGTCGATGTGATGGATGCCGCCCACCATGATCGCGTGCTGGCGGTGACCAGCCATCTGCCGCACCTGATCGCCTATTCCATCGTTGGCACCGCCAGCGATCTGGAAGAGGTGACCAAATCGGAAGTGATCAAATATTCGGCCGGCGGCTTCCGCGATTTCACCCGCATCGCGGCCAGCGATCCAGTGATGTGGCGCGATGTGTTTCTGGGCAATCGCACCGCCGTGCTCGAACTGCTGGGGCGTTTTACCGAGGATCTGGTCGCCCTGCAGCGCGCCATCCGCTGGGGCGATGGCGATGCGCTGGAAAGCCTGTTCACCCGCACCCGCGCTATCCGCCGATCGATCATCGATCAGGGGCAAGACACGGATCAAGCCGATTTCGGCCGCGCTGAACAGCACCAGATTACGCCAGATTGATGAATTTCGGCTTTGCAAGCGTCTGCCTGCCCATGCGATACTGCATCCAATGGATTGGGGTCGCGTAACTGGGTGGTAGGCCGCAAACGGTCGCCACACACATGAAAGCTGTTCGGGGGATTTGATGACAAAGCGTCTGTTCAACATAGTTTCTGCAATGGCTACTGCTGCCATGGCCCTGTCGGCCGTTCCGGCTTCTGCCCAGATCGACGCTGGCCGCAAGGGCGGCATCGAAAAGCAGCGAGCGGCCAAAACCGCCGAACTGCCGACCTGCGCCAAACCAATTGGCACAATGGGCATCAGCGATGCGGAAAACCGCTGGTGGGAAGGCCTGGGCCTGGGCAATCCCGAAGCGCTGTTGCGCGTTTATGCCCAGAAATCCGGCTGTTTCAAGCTGGTCAATCGCTCGCAGCGCGGCATGGCCGCCATGCAGACCGAACGCTCGCTTGCCGCGGGCGGTGAAGTGCGCGGCGGTGGCACCATCGGCAAGGGCCAGATGGTGCAGGCTGATTTCACCCTGATTCCCAACATCGTCACCGCCAACCGCAACAAGGGCGGTTTCAACGCCGGCGGCCTGCTGGGCGCGTTCGTGCCCGGCATCGGCGGCGCGCTGCTGGGCGGCATCAGCGTCAAGAAACGTTCGGCCAACGTGACGCTGGAAGTCGTCAACAACAAATCGTCGGAAGAATTCGTCACCGAAGGCCAGGCCACCAAGAAGGATGTCGGCTTTGGCGGTGGCGGCGGCCTGTTTGGCGGCGGCGTGCTGGGCGCGGCTGGTGCTGGCGGCTATGCCGATACCGAAATCGGTCAGGTCGTGGCGCTGGCCTATCTCGATGCCTTCACCAAGCTGGTCACCGATCTGGGCGGGCTGGAAGCCGCAGTCGGCGGCGCGCAGGCTGAACGCGCTGTGGTGATGAAGAATGCCGGCCGCATGTTCGCCGGCCCGGCGCTCAGTTCAAAGGTGGTCAAGCCGCTCGACGGCGGTTCGATGCTTTATCCCACGGGCAACAAGCAGGCCGGTTTCTGGGAAGTTGCCGATGAACTCGGCACCAAGGGTTGGGTGAGCGAAATCGCCATCGGCATCGCCAAATAACAGGCGGATAACCCCTCCCCCAAATGGGGGAGGGGCAGGCTTCAGCGCAATCGCGGGCAGGCCGGCACTTGTCCGCGCCGCGGCCGGGTCGCCAGATCAGCCGGCAGGCCTGAAAGCGCCACTGGGCCAATGGTAGCCCTTGGGGCTGGCAGCGCTGTTTCCAGCGCCAGCCGGATCGGTGCACGCAGGCGCTGTTCGGCTGGCGGCGTGCTACCGTTCAACGCCGCCTGCACGCTGAGCGGACAGACGGTGACGATCGTGCCCGCGAGCCGCGTGCCAGTACCCAGTGGCACCACACTCCCATCAAGTTTGAAAATCTCGCCGGTGGCATCACTGCCGGTCATCACCAGATCAAGGCTGCCGCCGGTTTCGGCCCAGCGGCGATAATCATCCAGACGGCGGCTGCCACGCACCGTCACATCGGCCGCAAGGCTGATCGGTGCGCCCTGTCCCACGGCCACGCCGGTGGCGCCCACCACGAACTGGCCGCGCTGGGGCAGACGCGGGCTGGCGGGTTCCGCCAGGCTCGGCGCACCGAAAATCTCCCGGACATGGAGTTCAAGCGTCTCGGCCTGAAACGCGGTGCCATTGCCGAGTTCCAGCGTGCCACGCGCCCCGGGCAACATGATGGACAGCCGGCCCAGACGTTCCAGACCGGATGCATCGGTCACCAGCTTCAGGCTGGCGGTGGCCGATGGGGCCGAAACCTTCGCTGACAGCCCGGCTGCAGCCGCCGCCAACGCCACACCCTGGCCTTGCAGCACGGTCAATTCCGGCCGCCATGGCCCGCGGTTCATCCGGAGCTGCTGCACCGTGAGCGCCAGCTGTGTGCTGCCCCGGTGGGCCAGCGTAACGCCCGCCAATTCCGTTTCAAGCCGATAAGGAAAACCGCCCACCTGCGCCCCGCTGCCGGGGAACCAGCGCGCCAATGTGGTTTCAAACGCCGCCGCCCAGCCGCGCCAAACCTGGCCATAGACCGCCATGCCAAGCAGCAGCGGCAACAAGGCAAGGATCAGCGGCCAGCGGCGTTTCATGTGCGGCCCTCTGCCTGCAAGGCATTAATCGCGGCATGCACGCGCTGCTCCACTTCGGCACGCGGCAGGCCGGGCGGGATCGGCGGTGCCACTTTCATGTGGACGGTGCCCGGATATTTGATGAAACTTTTCGGCCAGACGCTGCCGCTGTCGTGCGCAACAGCCACCACCGGCAATTTCAGCATCTTGTAGAGCCCGGCAAAACCGGCGGCAAGCGGCGGCGTTTCACCCACCTCCACCCGTGTGCCTTCTGGAAAGATCACCACCGGGCGGCCCTGCGCCACCGCCGCCTGCGCCTGCCGCATCATCTCGCGCAGCATGCCGGCCGAACCGGCGCGATCAACAAAGATGGAGCCGTGGCGCGCCGATGCCAGCCCCCAGATCGGGATGCTGCGCAGTTCCTGCTTCATCACCACCGCCGGCCGTTCAAACCACCACAGCGTCAGGATGGCTTCCACCGCACTTTCATGTTTCAGCGCAAACAGGTGCGGGCCATGCGGAATTTCGCCTTCAATCTCGATCCTGATGCCAGTGATCACCCGGCTGGTCAGCCGGAACCAGCCCGCCCACAGCTTTGGCCCGATGAACAGGCTTTGCCCGCTACCCAACAGGCCGAGCAGCAACGCCAGCGGCACCAGAGCCAAGGAACCGCCCAGAAACACGATCACGAAAACGATGGTCCGCACGCAGGCCAGCATCGTCGCCAGCGCCAAGGCCAGCTTGTGTTGCAGCGTCACGCCGCCCCCGCCAGCAATGCGCCCGAAAGCAGGGAAATGCGCCGCAACAACCACTTCGAATATTCAAAGGCAATCCCCGGTGCCTTGGGTTCTGATGGCACCGCATCGGGCAGCACGGTCACCCCCTTGGGCAGTACCCGCGACAGTTCCAGCCGGGCGCGCCGCATGTGGCTGGCACTGGTTACCAGCCGGATCGAGGTGAATTGGTTGGTTTTCACCCAACGCGCGGTTTCTTCGGCGTTGGAGCGCGTGTTCACCGCCTGATAGCCCAGATCGGTGGTGCGCAGCCGCCGCGTCGCGATGCCAAAGGCGGCCGCCAGTTGCCGACGGCTGGTTTTTTCACCCACGCCCGACACCAGCATTCTCCGCGCCGCGCCAGCCTCCACCACTGCCAGCCCGCGCCGGAAACGGCCGGCGCCGCCAGTCAGCACCACCACGCCGTCGCTTTTCAGGCCCAGCGGCGCTGCACCAGGCAAGGTGAGGCTGAACCAGATCAGGCCCAGCATCCATGCCAGCACCGGCAGCGCCGCGGCGCGCGCCAGCCACATCAGCAGGCCCGGCTTGCGGCGCCTGGCCGGCGATGACCGTCCAAAAGCGGGCTTGCGGCTCACATTTCACCGCGCTGGCGGCGCAGGGCAAACCAGCGCGCCACATTGGCATTCTGTTCGGCCAAGGTTTTCGCAAACACATGCCCACCGCTGCCATCGGCAACGAAATAAAGCGCGTCGGTCTCCGCCGGATCGAGCACGGCCATGATCGAATCCCGCCCCGGATTGGCAATCGGCCCCTTGGGCAGGCCGGGCTTCAGATAGGTGTTGTAACCGGTGTCGCGCTGCAGTTCCGATCGGCGGATGCGCCGGCCCAGCGGGCGCCCTTGCGTGATCGGGTAAATCACCGTCGGGTCGGCGTCCAGCTTCATGCCGATCCGCAGCCGATTGCTGTAAACCCCGGCAATGGTTCGGCGTTCACTGGCTTTGCCGGTTTCCTTCTCGACGATGCTGGCCAACACCACGGCTTCCGCCCGGCTCTTCACCACTGCCCGCGCCGTGCGCTTGGGCCACAGATCATCCAGAATCCTGATCATCGCTGTCTGCATGCGCTTTGATACCACAGCACGGTCCTCGCCGGGCTTCACTTCATAGGTGTCGGGCAGGATACTGCCTTCAGCCGGCACTTCCACCTTGCCCGTCAGGCCCTTCACGGCGTTCAGCCGCTCTGCCACCAGCACCGATGGCCAGCCTTCGGGAATGGTGACGGTGGAGCGTTCAACGTCACCCTTTTGCAGCACGCCCAGGATCGCCTGCCACGCCGTGCCAGGCCGCAGCCGATAGCGCCCGGCCTGCACCGGTGCATCGCTGCCCAGCAGCTGCGCCAACAGACGGAACTGCCCGGCAGACGACACCAGCCCGGCCTTTTCCAGATCGCGCGCCACGCCGGACAGGCTGGCCCCGCGCTTCACTTCAAAGGCTTGCGCCGGCCCCGGCGCGTTGTCCCAACCAAACCACGGCGCCAACCCGACTGGCAGCCCCACCACCAGCAGCAGAGCAACAAAGGCGAGGGCGGCGCGGCGCATCTGCGGACTCAGACGCCGCGCATCACCAGCGTGGCATTGGTGCCGCCAAAGCCAAACGAATTGTTGAGCACGGCACGGATGCGGCGCTGTTTGGCGATATGCGGCACCAGATCGACGCCGATGCAGGCTTCCGAAGGGTTATCGAGGTTCAGCGTCGGCGGCGCCACCTGATCACGCAGGGCGAGCAAACAGAAAATTGCCTCCACCGCGCCAGCACCGCCCAGCAGGTGGCCGATGGCCGATTTGGTGGACGACATCGAAACACCGTCGATGGCGCTGCCAAACAGCCGCTTGACCGCGCCCAGTTCCAGTTCGTCCCCCATCGGGGTGGAGGTGCCGTGGGCATTGATATAGTCGATGTCTTCGGGGTTCAGCCCGGCCTTGCGCAGCGCCATCTGCATCGAACGGAAGGCGCCCGACCCTTCCGGGTGCGGCGCGGTCACGTGATAGGCATCGCCGGTGAGGCCATAGCCGATCACTTCGCCGTAAATCTTGGCGCCGCGCGCCTTGGCGTGCTCATATTCTTCCAGCACCACCACGCCGGCGCCTTCGCCCATCACAAAGCCATCGCGATCCTTGTCATAGGGGCGGCTGGCGCGAGTGGGATCATCGTTGAAATTGGTCGACAGCGCGCGGGCCTGGGCGAAACCGGCGATGCCCAGCGGGCACAGCGCGCTTTCCGAACCGCCGGCCAGCATCACATCGGCATCATCCAGCGCGATCATGCGCGCGGCATCGCCGATGGCATGGGCGCCGGTCGAACAGGCGGTGACGACCGCATGATTGGGGCCCATCAGGCCATATTTGATCGAAACTTGGCCGGAAATCAGGTTGATCAGCCGGCCGTGCACAAAATGCGGCGACACGCGGCGCGGGCCCTTTTCGTGCAGCACGATCGATTCGCTGGCGATGCCCGGCAGGCCACCAATGCCGCTGCCGATGGAGCAGCCGGCGCGGAAGCGCTCTTCCTCGGTCATGTCGGTCAGGCCGGCGTCTTCGATGGCCTGGCCAGCGGCATCGATGCCGTAAATGATGAACGGATCGACCTGGCGCTGCACCTTGTAATCGACGCGCTGGTTGGCATCGAAGGTCATGCCGGAGCCGTCGCCGGCTTTCACTTCGCAGGCGATGCGGCAGGCATGATCCGTCGCATCAAAACGCGTGATCGGGCCGGCGCCCGATCGCGAGGCGAGGATATTGGCCCAAGCGGTTTCGACATTGGCCCCAAGCGGGGTGACCAAACCCAGACCGGTGATCACGACACGGCGCATCGGCATTCCATTCATCTGCGCAACCGGCTTGCCCTGCCGGTGCTGGGGGTTGGGTCCTGTGAAAAATCAAAGGCCCATTTGGCACGAAACGGCCCGCCGCTTCTGTTCAAGCGATGGGCCGTTTCCTGTTTTGCCAGCCCATCGTTCTCAAACGGGCGGCCAGCCCAGTCTTCTGGGTGGGAAGGCCGCAGCGTGCGGCCTTCGAACCTGATCTTACTTGCCGTTGGCACCGATGAAATTGATCGCATCGGCCACCGTGAGGATCTTTTCGGCGGCATCGTCGGGGATTTCCACGCCGAATTCTTCTTCGAACGCCATCACCAGCTCGACCGTGTCGAGGCTGTCGGCGCCCAGATCGTCGATGAAGCTGGCGGCTTCGGTCACCTTGTCGGCTTCGACGCCCAGATGCTCCACAACAATCTTCTTCACGCGCTCGGCGACATCGCTCATTTTTCGTCCCCTGTGTTGGCGGCGGTGTGTCCGCCGTGGGTTGGTTTGCAGTTACTTGCCGGCGATAGCCTGATGGCGAAATTGTGGCAAGAGCGCAGCGCGGCCAGCGCGGCCAGCGTGCGAAACGCCCGGCCTTCAGGCCGGTCGGCTTCGACCCCGGATCAAGTCCGGGGCAGGCATTGCGGCTTTGCCGCGCACTTCCTTGCTGCACTTCCTTCAAACCCCAGCGGACTCGGCGGCTCTGCCGCCGGCCGCGCCCATCAAGGCATCGCCATCCCGCCATTGATGTGCAGGGTATGGCCCGTGATGTACGAAGCCTCTTTCGAGGCCAGAAAAACAACACCCGCCGCAATATCATCGCCAGAACCCAGCCGCCCTGCCGGGATTCGCCCCGTCAGCGCATTTTTCTGCGCGTCGGGCAGCGCGTCGGTCATCGCCGAAACGATGAACCCCGGTGCCACGCAATTGACCGTAATCCCCCGTGACCCCAGTTCCTGCCCCAGCGCCTTTGACATGCCGATCAGCCCGGCCTTTGATGCTGCATAATTGGCCTGGCCCGGATTGCCGGTAACACCCACCACGCTGGTAATGGCGATCAGACGGCCGAACCGCTGCTTCATCATCGGCTTGGCGGCGGCGCGATAGAGGCGGAAGGTGGCTTCGAGGTTGATGCGGATCACGTCCGACCACTCCTCGTCCTTCATCCGCATCGCCAGATTGTCGCGGGTGATGCCGGCATTGGCGATCAGGATATCCAGCCGCCCGCCAAGCGCCGCAACGGCCTGCGGCACCAGCGCATCAACAGCGGCACTGTCTGACAGGTTGCACGGCAGGATCACCGCATCATTGCCGCATTCGGCGGCAACAGCGGCCAGTGCCTCGGCGCGGGTGCCGGACAGGGCAACCCGGGCCCCGCGCGCGCTGAGCGCCCTGGCAATCGCGCTGCCGATGCCGCCTGAGGCGCCGGTCACCAGCGCAGTCATTCCGGTCAGATCAAACATCCGATGTTCCTTTCTGTCACGATGGGCGAGACCCCTCACCCCGCCGCGCTGGCGCGCGAGTCGCCCTCTCCCGCAAGGGGAGAGGGATCAGATTTCCCTGGCGATGGCTTCAACGCCTGCCATGTCGGCCGCAGTGATGGTCGGCACATCGGGTGTGATGCGGCGGATCATTGGCCCCAGCACCTTGCCGCCGAGTTCGACAAAGCCCGTCACCCCCAGTTCGGCCATCGCCAGCACCGATTCGCGCCAGCGCACGGTGCCACACACCTGTTCCACCAGCAGGCGGCGAATCTCGTCGGGTTCGGTCACCGGCGCCGCCGTCACATTGGCGATCAGCGGCACCGTGGGCGCGGCCAGCGGCGCCGTGGCCAGCGCGGCCGCCATCGCTTCGGCCGCCGGCTGCATCAAGGCACAGTGGAACGGGGCCGATACCGGCAGCAGCACCGAATGGCGCGCGCCCTTGGCGCGTGCCAGCGTCATGGCCCGCGCCACCGCCTCGACATGGCCCGATACCACCACCTGGCCGGTGGCATTGTCGTTGGCGGCCGCGCAAACCTGCGTGCCCGCCGCTTCTGCCGCAATCGCCGTCACCGTTTCGAAATCCAGCCCGAGCAGTGCGGCCATCGCGCCAACGCCTGCCGGCACCGCTGCCTGCATCGCCTGCCCACGCAACCGCAACAGCCGGGCCGTATCGGCCAACCCCAGGCTGCCAGCGGCACACAGCGCCGTATATTCGCCCAGGCTGTGGCCCGCGACATAAGCCGCCTTGTCGGCCAGCCGCACCCCGGCTTCATTTTCCAGCACGCGCAAACAGGCGATGCCCACCGCCATGATCGCTGGCTGGGCATTGGCGGTCAGGGTCAGCTCGTCTTCCGGGCCTTCCCACATCAGGCGCGAAAGATGCTGGCCCAACGCCTCGTCCACTTCCTGAAACACGGCGCGGGCGTGGGGGCTGGCATCGGCCAGGCCCTTGCCCATGCCCACCGATTGGCTACCCTGGCCTGGAAAGATGAAGGCGCGAATGATCCGTCTCCCGCTGTCACGCATTGATGCGCGCCGATTAGGCCCTTCGCCCTTTCGGCGCAACCATCCCACCCGGCGCCCGGCGACACATTGGCCAAAAGCAGCACTTTGCCCCGTTGCATGCCGCCACCATTTCGCTATGGGCTGAAACTTGTGCTCAGGGAGGAGCCGAGGGGATTCGCACGGCCGTTCATCGGCTGGCAAACCTCATGCGACCACCTTGGTACGCGGATTGGTGGCCACACAGGTCGCCGCTCCACATGATTTCCGATCAAGAACAGCCAAGGATTGCCAATGAAGATTGATGCCCGCCTGCTGATCGCTGCCGCCGCGCTGGTAGTTGCAACTCCAGCTGCGGCCGCCGTGTCGCCTGCCGTTGGTAAGGCGCTGAACGCCGCGGCCGCTGCTGCCAGGTCGCGCAATGCCGGCGGCGTTGCTGCTGCCATCGGCCAGGCCCGCGCCGCCGCCAACACCGCTGAAGAGCGGGAAAAGACCGCGCAGATGGCCGGCTATGCCTTTACCGCTGTTGGCCAATATGGCCAGGCCGCTGCCGCGCTGGAACAGGTTGGCGCGCCCTGCAACCAGCTTGGCCCGCTGTATTATCGCGCCGGCCAGCTCGACAAGGCTGTGAGCATCGCGCGCAACTGCCCCGGTGAAGCCAGCCAGATCATGGTGGCGCAGGCGATGACCCGCCAGGGCAACCACAAGGCGGCAATCACTGCCTATAACAAGTTGATCGCCAACAACGGCGCCAAGGCCATCTATCTGGAAAATCTGGCCGGTGCCCAGTATAAATCGGGCGACAAAAAGGCCTATCTGGCCACCACCACTCGCCTGATCAAATCGGATCCGTCGCCGTCGCGCTGGAAGGTGCTGCTGACCGAACTGCAGGGCCACAACATGCGGTCCGAAGCCAAGCTGGCGCTGTATCATCTGATGCTGACCACCGGCACGCTCGAACGCACGTCCGATCTGCAGGATTTCGCCCGCCTTGCCCTGATCAACGGCCAGGCCGCCGTGGCCAAGGCCGCGCTCGACAAGACCGGCGGCGGCACCGATCCGATGAGCCAGAAGCTGGCTGCAGCCGCCGCTGCCGGCGTCGCCAAGGAAGGCCCGGAAGCCGTCAAGCTGTCAGCCGCGCCGGCAACGGCCTTCAAGGGCGGCAACGCGTTTCTTGGCATTGGCGATTATGCCAGGGCGATGGCTGCCTACGACAAGGCGATTGCCGCCAACGGCGCAGATGCCGATTATGCCCGGGTCTTCAAGGGTATTGCCGCTGTGAAGGGCGGCCAGAAAGGCGCTGCGATTGCGGCGTTCAAGGGCGTAAGTGAAAAGGGCGGCATGGAAGAAATCGCCGGCCTGTGGAGCCTGTACGCCACGACGCGCGGCTGATCTGTCCAGGCACAAAAGGGCCGCCGTGGAACCCCGCGGCGGCCCTTTTGCTGCCCCTATCCCATCTGGGGAGAGGGTCGACTCGCGCCCCTTGGCGCGAGCGGGGTAAGGGGTTCCCGTCCCCCCCCCTCAATCGCCGGCGGGACGCGATTGCAGCTGGATATAATTGTGCAGGCCCATCTGCTTGATCATTTCCTGCTGCGTTTCAATGAAATCGATGTGCTCCTCCTCGGACGTGAGGATATAGGCAAACAGGTCACGGCTGGGAAAGTCGCGCACCGCTTCGCAATGCTGAACGGCATCCCTGAGCAGGGCAACCGCCTCGAATTCCAGTTCCAGATCGGCCTGCAACACTTCTTCGACCGTCTCACCGATGCGCAGCCGGTTCAGCGCCTGCATGCCGGGCAGACCTTCCAGGAAGAAGATGCGCTCCATCAGCTTGTCGGCGTGCTTCATCTCGTCGATGGATTCGTGCCGCTCGTAATCGGCAAGCTTCTTGATGCCCAGATTGTCGAGCAGCCGATAATGCAGCCAATACTGGTTGACCGCCGTCAGCTCACCCTTGAGCACGGCGTTCAGAAATTCGATTACCTTTGCATCACCGCGCATGGTCATTCTCCCGTTTGATGGGGCGGCAATGACGGGGTTCTTGATCTGTGTCAAGAAAAAGCCAGTTTTTTCTGATACTTACAAGTGATACGCACTTGCAATATCAGTTGCGCCAGCGCTGGCAGCGCGATCGTTCAGGCCCGGGCGTGAATGTCGGCAAGGATTTCCTGAGCAAAAGGCAGGCATTGCCCGCACTTGGGCTTGCAGCCCAGCTGGGCAAAGGCCGCCTTGGGGCAGCTTTTGCCGGCCACGCGCGCGGCTTCGCGTACGTCCCGTTCCTTCAGAGCATTGCAGACACAGACGATCACGAGATACCTGCGAATCGAGTGGCGTTACTGCGAAGCGTTATCAACCATGTCGATTGCTAATGCAAGTGGTTCGCAACATCAGCGGGCGACAATCAGCCGATAGCCGACATCCAGTGCATCGCGCTGCAACAGATCAGCGTGCCGTCGTTCCCAAGCCCCGCTGGCCAGATCGTCCGCCAGCCGGGCAACCCCGGCTGCCACACCGTCGATGATCCAGAACGACGAACTGCCCGACCGGATGCGCGGATCAAGATAGGCCGCCGGCCGCCGCCACCAGGCGTAAAGAAAGCCATCGCTGCAATCGTGCGGCACCAGCAGCGGGGTGATCTCCACCGGCCCCAGCACCGTTTCGAACAGCGCGAGTGGCGGCATGGCCACGTCATCCAGCGCTGCCAGACCGGGAAAATAATCGACCGGCCATGGCCGCACTGTCGGATCGCAGCTGACGATGACAATCGGCCCGGTGGTGACGCGCCGCAACTCGGCGAGGCCGGCGGCCTTGTCGGTCCAGTGATGGACGGTGAGCACGGCCATGGCCGCATCGAAGCTGGCATCGTCAAACGGCAGGCCTTCGGCCACGCCCTGCACGGCTGGCGCCGAACCGGGCGGGCGCTTGGCGATCATGGCTGCCGATGGTTCGAGCGCGACCACCGCGCGGCCAACCGGTTCATAGCTGCCGGTGCCGGCTCCGACATTGAGGACGCGCCGGGCATTGCCCAAGGCGGTGTGAATGGGTGCTGCCAGGCGCGGGTCTGGCCGGCGCAGATTGTCATAATCGACGCCGATGCGATCATAGAGCGTCATTCAGCGCCGCCCGAACAGCTTTTCGATATCGGTCTTGGCGAGGCGCACCCAGGTTGGCCGGCCGTGATTGCATTGGCCGGAGTGCGGGGTGATTTCCATCTCGCGCAGCAGGGCGTTCATTTCGGCAATGCTCAAGGATCGGCCAGCGCGAACACTGCCGTGGCAGGCCATGGTGGCCGCGACCCCATCCAGCCGCTCCTTGAGGCTGAGCGCGCGGCCAAAGGCAGAAAGATCGTCGGCGAGATCGGTGATCAGGCCCTGCACGTCGCAGGTGCCGAGCAGGGCCGGCGTGGCGCGGACCAGGATGGCGGTGGGGCCAAAGGCTTCGACCTCGAGACCGAGTTCGGCCAGTTCGTCGGCGCGGTCGGCGACGCGGCCGGCGCCAACCTCATCAAGTTCCACCACCTCCGGCACCAGCAGCGCCTGGGAGGCGACAGCGCCGCCGGCCAAAGCGCGGTTCATGCGCTCCAGAGTCAGCCGTTCGTGGGCGGCGTGCTGATCGACGATGATCAGCGCGTCGTCGGTTTCGGCGACGATATAAGTGGCCGCCACCTGCCCGCGCGCGGCACCCAATGGGAAGTGCTGGGGAGAGGGCGCGGGGGCCACCGCCAGGCCGGACGCCGCAAAAGCCGGCGGCAACTGGTTGAACAGGCGCGGCGCTTCAGCCCAACCCACGGCAGGTTGCAGGCCGGCAGCGGCGGGCTGCGCGCCGGCAGCGAACGGATATGGGCCGCCAACCGCCGGCAGCGGTTCGGCCACGAACGCAGCCAGCGCCGCACTGGATATCTGGGTGCTGGCGCGGTGCCCGGCCTCATCCAGCGCGCGGCGCAGGCCCGAAACGATCATGCCGCGCACTTGGGCTGCATCGCGGAAGCGCACCTCTGTCTTGGCCGGGTGGACGTTTACATCAACGAAGTCGCTGGGCACATCGAGGAACAGCGCGACCACCGGATGGCGATCACGGGCAAGCAGATCCTGATAGGCCCCGCGCAGCGCGCCAACCAGCAGGCGATCCTTCACAGGGCGTTGATTGACAAACAGAAATTGGTGATCGGAAACGCCGCGGTTCCACGTTGGGATGCCGGCCAACCCCGCCAGATGCAGCCCGTCGCGTTCCAGATCGACGGCCACCGCATTGCCCGCGAAATCCGGGCCGATGATCGCCGCCAGCCGCGCCAGCGTCGACACTGGTGACGCATCGGGCAACGGCGGCAGGTTCAGCAGGCGTCGGCCTTCATGCTCGACCACAAAGCCCACATCCGGCCGCGCCATCGCCAGCCGGCGGATGTGATCAAGGCAGGCCGCAAGCTCGGAACGCGGCGATTTCAGGAACTTGCGCCGCGCTGGAACCTGGGCGAACAGCCCATCGACCCGTGCCACAGTGCCCGGCGCAGCGCTGGCCGGACCGTCGTGGATGATGCGACCATTGTCCACCACCAGCCGCCAGCCTTCACCTTCGGCCGGTCGGCTGGTCAGCGACAGGGTGGCGACCGAGCCGATCGAGGGCAGCGCCTCGCCGCGAAAGCCCATGGTGGCAATGGCCGAAAGATCCTCGTCGGGCAGTTTCGACGTGGCGTGGCGCTCCACTGCCAGCCGCAACTGGTCGGGCGCCATGCCGATGCCGTCATCAGCCACTTCCAGGCCATCAATGCCGCCGTTCACCAGCCGCACCGCAATGCGCCGCGCGCCGGCATCCAGTGCGTTTTCCACCAGTTCCTTGGCGGCACTGGCGGGCCGTTCCACCACTTCGCCGGCAGCGATGCGGTTGATCAGGGTTTCGGGGAGGCGCCTGATAGAAGATTTGGGAATGGGCACCGCCGTGTAATAGGGGCAGTTGGGCGCAGTGTCATCTGCCCAGCGTTCCACATTGGCCTTGACC